>QHXA01000906.1 GCA_003222755.1 Acidobacteriota bacterium | reverse complement strand
GATTGAACACACGTAAAGGTTGTCCTTGCCTTTGGATTTTCGAAGCTCTTCCGGCCACGGCCCGCCGTTTCCAGTACCGACATAAATGAGGTCGGCGTCGGGATCATAAGCCATCCCATCCCAAACTGTGCCGCCGCCACCAAGTTTCCACCACTCGCCGGACCATGTTTCGGCGGCCTTTTTCAAGGCAGGATTTTCGAACGGCTTCGACGGATCGCCAGGAATCGTATAAAACCTCCAGGCAAATTGCCCGGTGTTTGCATCATAAGCCGCGAAGAATCCGCGAACGGGATATTCCGCGCCGCTGACGCCGATAATGACCTTACCCTTTGCGATGCGCGGCGCCATCGTGATGGTGTAGTTGTCCTGCGGGTACGCGACGCGTGTTTCCCAAAGCGGTTTTCCGGTGTCGGCGTCGAGCGCTTCGAGCCGCCCGTCAATCACCGGAGCGATAATCTTGCCCTGGTAAATCGCGAGACCGCGATTGACCACGCCGCAGCAGATTTTCGGTTGCACCGCTTGCCGGTTCACTTCCGGATCCCATCGCCATTTTTCTTTGCCGGTCCGCGCATCGACGGCGAAAACGATGCTCCAGTTTGTGATGCCGTAGATGTTGCCGTTATACATCAGGGGCGTCGCTTCCTGAGTGCCGCCGCCCTGGCCGACGTCGTAGGACCATGCAAGTCCCAGCCGGCTGACATTCGTTGTATCGATTTGCTTCAGCGGGCTGTACCGCGTTTCTTGAGGAGTGAGGCCGTACGTCAGCCATTCCTCTCCGGTTCTGCCGGAGTTGCGAAGACTCAGGTCGTCCACTCGCCGGGGCTGCTGTCCCAGCGCAAAACCCATGTTGCGAGGACGAATCCCGCGGCTGACAACACCAGCCATCTCTTATTGCGTGCACGCATAGTGATCACCTCGAGTGCCATTCAAAATTAAAGCCCATCTCGGATATCAAAGCCTTAGACCAGTGTCAAGGGCCTGATCGTCTTCTGATATGATGCCGCCCACCGACTATCGTGCGTACAACAGAACCTCTCGAAACTACTGTTGCTCCCGTGACCAGTGCTGATCGCGCAGGGCTTGCCCGAGCGATGACTCGATGGCACCTCACCGCACTTTCAATTAACGGAATTATCGGCGCCGGCATCTTTGGATTGCCGTCTTCCGCGGCAAGAATACTGGGCGCTTCAAGTCCTATAGCATTCGCGCTCTGTGCCGTCATTGTGTATGTTTTTGTGCTCTGCTTTGCCGAAGCCGCGAGTCATTTTACCGAGACCGGCGGACCATACCTTTACGCCCGTAGTGCCTTTGGCCGATTTGTGGGGTTCGAAGTCGGATGGTCGATATGGCTGTCGCGCGTGAGCGCGTTTGCTGCCAACACGAATCTGCTTGTTGNTTCTACCTGGGATGACCTCACCAGTGGGGAGAACTCTTGTCCTGACGATTGTGCCGGCCGTTCTGATGATCATTAACATTCGCGGTGTGACTGGCGGAGCGCGTTTCGGAACGATTCTGGCTCTGATCAAGGCAGGCGCCTTGATGCTGTTCGCGATCGTTGGACTTGCTTTCGTCGACTGGACTCGGTTCTCTGGAATGTCATTCTCCGCACAGGCGAATTGGGGAGAAGCCATCTTGCTGCTCATCTACGCTTACACTGGATTCGAAGCCACGGTCATTCCATCCGCTGAGGCAAAAGACCCGGTCAGAGATACGGGTTGGGCGCTGATCGTTGCGCTTGCCGTCTCCGCAATGATCTATGTAACGGTCCAGATTGTAGCGGTGGGAACGGTTCCGGATCTCGCGTCATCCCAAAAACCTTTGGTCGATTCAGCACAGACCTTCCTCGGGCCGCTTGCCGGCAGCCTGATTTCATTCTTAGTGTGCGTCTCGGTTATCGGGAATTTGAGTGGTAACGCTCTCGCTTCGCCGAGGGTGACGTATGCGTTCGCTGAACATCGAGATTTTCCCGCCTTGTTTGCGAAAGTCCACGCGCGTTACGGCACTCCCGTGATCTCCATCGTGTTCTTCTGTGTCATTGCTGCGATTCTCGCGATTTCAGGAACGTTCGTGTGGCTTGCGACTGTGAGTGTTGTCGCTCGCCTGGCGGCGTACCTCGTTACTTGCCTCGCCGTGCCTCTCTTGCGCAAACGGTCTGGCGGACGAGCAGCTTTTAAAATTCCGTACGGTCCAACGATTCCGTTGCTGGGCATTGTTCTGTGTGTATGGCTTTTGACGCAAGCCTCCTCTCACGACATCCGTGCTTTCATTCTTGCCTGCGCCGTCGGAGCCGTGCTGTACCTGGCTCGGCCCCGCACCAGTCACATTGACGTAACCAGGGAGAGGGCCCTAAGATGAACGGCCAAAGGCGGTCTGCTTCCCGATGATCGGCCAGACGCTCGACCACTAACCGTATCGAATCGAAGCTTGGCGAAGGCGGGATGGGTGTGGTTTACAAGGCACGCGATACCCATCTGGATCGGGCGGTAGCGATCAAGGTTCTGCCCGCTGACAAGGTCGCTGACCCCGGCCGCAAACAACGCTTCGTGCAGGAGGCCAAGGCCGCCAGCGCGTTGAACCATCCGAACATCGTCACGATCTACGATATCCGCTACCAGGACGGCACGGACTTCATCGTGATGGAGTACATCGAGGGCCAGA
>QHXA01000169.1:16059-16451 GCA_003222755.1 Acidobacteriota bacterium | reverse complement strand
ACCCGCGATTCGATCAAAGCCGTCTCCAAACGAAGCGACCGGGATCCGGCTTGCCTCCTGATCGACACCACGTATTAGGAACACTTCCTGGGCTGCGTCATCCGCAATTACGGCATCATGCCGCCCTGCTAGAAAGGTTGCAGCGGATGGATGCTGGGCAGGCAGAAGCCATCGAGATCCGGTTGAGTTCACGACCCACAGCGTCGAATCATTGCCCGTCGTGAAATTCAGCAGCGCCAGGGCCGCATCATCAGAGATGGCCATGGCCTGCAGGCGGCCCGGAATATCCGATGCATTAAATTCGAAACCAGCTTCAGGCGCCTGAGCCAAGCCTGTGATTGACTGCACTACTTTGGTGTCGTGTGTATACGTCGCAGCGGCGCTTCCGCTTG
>QHXA01000169.1:15254-15875 GCA_003222755.1 Acidobacteriota bacterium | reverse complement strand
ATTCAATAGAAGCGGCGGGCCTACAACCGACGCGCCAAGAACTCCGATGATCGGCTGAATCGCCGCGCCACTGGCATCTGGAACGAACCCAAGAATCGGCCCATTGATCAAGGGCGGCTCGTCTTGTCCAAATGCTGCAATTCCAAAACACAGGATGGCCACGGCACTCCACGTCCAATTTGCAAATGCACGCATTTCTACACCCGCTCGAAAAAATATTTAGTTACTTGGGTCCGCTTACCGCAGACCCTCCGAAACTGATCGTTGGAATGGTCGGTCCCGGTGACGTTGGGTTCGAAGGGTTCGACGGAGTTGGAGATCCAGCGCCGCTGCGTCCTGCCATTGCCGCACCCGCCGCACCAACCGCACCCGCGATTGCCACGATCGCGATGATCTTTACGAGAGATCTTTTGCCCTCGATGTTCATTTGCTGAATCCCGGCAGCCGCCACTTCGCCCAAATATTCCGCCTGAACTCGTATCTGATACGTTCCCTCTATATTGTTCGGATGGTACTCTCGAACCGTGGCCAATCCGTTCTCATCAGTCATCGTTCGAAAGCTGTTCAGACCATCAAAATCACCGCCGGGACCAGTAGCGGGTGTTGTGAACACTACCGTTG
>QHXA01000169.1:8961-15247 GCA_003222755.1 Acidobacteriota bacterium | reverse complement strand
GGTTGTCTCGATCGGCGATGCGAACCATGATCGGAATCGGAGGGACCTGCTCGAGAATGTTTCGAGCCCTGTCACCTTGCACAATCTGAATTCTTAAACCCACTTCAGACTGCGCAGCCCAGACAGATTGAGCGATAAATAGGAAACAAAAAGTGCTAACGAACAATCGGCGCCGACAGCTGCGTACATTTTTCATCGCGCGATTTCCTCCGACAAGACTCGAAAGCTTCCGTGGAATGTCGTGCCATACACGAGCGGCCGCAAAGAACGTATCACAAGAATTTCCACACGGAAATAGGGTAAGACGGCGATCCGAAGAAGCCAATCGCCATTTGAAGGTATTTCACTTTCGGTGGGTCTACTGCGATTTCGGCTATCATCACGCAACGGGCGCTTCAGCCCGCGTTTGATGCATAGGAGGAATATGTACAGCGCAACGGCGGGAATCATACTCCCGACCACCATCATCGGCTCTCTGCCCCGCCCGTTGTGGTACACGGAAAATCTCGGCCGACGCAGCTTCCGTGAGGCGATGGTGGACCGCAACTACCGCGAGCAATATCTGGATGCGGTCTCGGCATATCTGCGCGACCAGGAAGTCGCGGGACTCGACATCGTCACTGACGGCGATTGCCGCTTCGACGCCGACGTCGGCGGCCACAACTGGTTGTCTTATGCGCCGCTGCACATGGACGGCTTCGATGGCATCTATGCTTACCGCAAGGAAGGTGGCCGCGCCGGCGTGGTACACCCGCGCGGCCACATTCTGCACGATATCCTCGAGGCGCGCGTCATGCCGGATCTGGTCGGACCGGTCGGAAGAGGTTCGCTGCAATACACGGCACTCTGGAAAGCCGCGCAGCGTCTGACTGTGAAGCCGGTGAAATTCGGCAGCATCACCGCGGAGCTGATCGCGATGGCGGTGCGCGACCTGTATTACAAAGATCTGCGTCAAGCGATTCTCGCGATCGCGGACACGCTCAATGCCGAACTGACTGAAGTCGCCAACGCCGGCTGCAAGATCATCCAACTAGAAGAGCCTCAGATCCATCTCCTGGCCGCTAAGGGCTTGATGGATGGCTTGCTCAACCCGAATTTCATGGTCGAGGTGTTTAACCGCACCGTGCGCGGGTTGCGCGCGAAGACGGAAATCTGGTGTCATACCTGCTGGGGCAATCCTGGAGCACAACGCTTGTTCAACACCCAACCGAGCTACGCGCCGGCCATCGAGGCACTGAACCAAGTGGATGCTGACGTGATCACGTTCGAAGCCTGCAGCTCGGGCGGAATGGATCTGGAAGTCATCGGCCGTGGCATCAAGGATAAGAAGGTATGTATCGGCGTCGTGGATCACCACACGCTTCAGGTTGAAACACCTCAGCAAGTGGCGGAGCTTGTTCGCAAGGCGCTCAAGTACATCCCGGCCGAGCGTTTGGTGCTCGCCTCCGATTGCGGCATGGGACGCGAGGGCATGAGCCGGCGCCATGCCTTCCACAAAATGGTTTCCATCGTTCTGGGCACGAACATCGTTCGGCGGGAACTCGGAATTGGCGAGGCTCCGTGCCTCGCAGCGGATGAGCGCTATTCGCTAGTGGAAAATTAGCTGCGGAACCGAAGGTAGTATCATTCAGTCGTATTGCGATGATGAAGTTTATCGAAGAAACTTCCGGTATCGGGGAACTCTTGTTGAATGGAATAACCGTGTGCGAGGTACGCTATCGCCTTAGCCGATACCAGGGCATGATCGAAGAGTCCGGTCTTCAAGTTCCCGGTCTTCACCGAATTGAAGGCGCGATCGAATTCAACGAGCGCACGGACTCGCAGGAATGGATCGGTGCGCCATTAACTTTAAAACTGCAAGATGGCAGGATGCTCGGAATTACTCTGGCTACGACCGAGGGCCGTATCTTGAGTGAAGGTCACGGGCCATCAAAGTGCCTCTGCTGCTGATTGCCTCCCAGTAACCACCCCGTCAATGGCTCCTGAGTGCCATTGATCCCACTCGATATAACCGCGAATAATCTTGGGCGTACCTTTGTAAGGAGTTGTATGTCATTTAAGTCTGTGTTCCGGATTATTTCTGTCCTTTGGCTTTCTACAGTTTCAGTTGCTTTCGCACAGATTCGAGGTCCCGTCGAAGTTACCGCTGCTGTTCAACACGATGTCTCCGAAGAGCTTCGAAACATTCCCCCTCGGCCGCCCCAAGCTGGACAACGCGTGATTCCCGTCTACCAGATACCCCACGCGCTCGGTCCGGCCGCTCCCGATCCTGTTCTGCAGACGCAGGCAGGAAGCACGGCAGCGCCCGCAACGGGGATGGGTTTTGATGGCGTGGGCAAAGGTTTCTCTGGACCTAATGGCAGTTTCAGTCCGGACGCCGCGCCGCCGGATACGAACGGTGCAGTTGGCAGCACACAATACGTGCAATGGGTCAATGAATCGTTCGCAGTGTTCGATAAAGCAACGGGAGCGGCGGTTTACGGACCGGCGGCTGGCAACACCTTGTGGTCCGGCTTCGGCGGAAAATGCGAAACGAACAATGATGGTGATCCCATCGTCCAGTATGACAAGGCCGCCAATCGTTGGATCATGACGCAGTTTGCGGTTACAGGCACCGGCGGATATCTACAATGCGTAGCGGTCTCCAGAACCGGCGACGCAACGGGAACCTGGAACCGGTATTCATTCTCATACCGCTATTTCAATGACTATCCAAAGGTCGGTGTCTGGCCCGACGCGTACTACGTGACATTCAATATGTTTCAGGGCACGTTTGTCGGGCCTTACGCGTGTGCGTGGGATCGAGCAAAGATGCTGGCGGGCTTGGCGGCCACTCAAGTCTGTTTCCAATTCAGTAGTACTGTTGGCAGTCTCTTGCCGGCGGATTTGGATGGGGCCACTGCACCGCCACCCGGCTCGCCAAATTATCTAGTCACACTGGCGTCGAATGCGTTGAACCTGTACAAGTTCCATGTCGACTTTTCCACTCCTACCAATTCGACCGTGACCGGCCCATTTACAATGTCGGTCGCGGCTTTTTCCAAGGCGTGTGGCGGCGGCGCCTGTATTCCTCAGCTGGGCACTTCGCAGCTTCTCGCTTCGCTCGCCGATCGTCTGATGTATCGCCTGGCGTATCGAAACTTCGGCGATCACGAATCGCTGGTGGTCAACCATTCCATCGCAACGACCAACGCTGTCGGCGTGCGGTGGTACGAGTTGCGCAACCCAAGCGGGACGCCCGTTGTGTATCAACAAGGCACATACGCGCCGGATAGCGAGTATCGCTGGATGGGAAGCATCGCAATGGACAAGGCCGGCAATATGGCGCTCGGCTACAGTATCTCCAGCAGCACAAGAAACCCATCGATTAACTACACGGTGCGATCGGCTAGCGATGCTCTGGGCCAAATGGGCTCGGAGACTCAAATGCTGCCCGGCACCGGATCGCAACTGCCGACGCTCAACCGCTGGGGAGACTACAGCGCCATGAGCATCGATCCCGGCGACGACTGCACGTTCTGGTATACGACGGAGTATCTCAAACAAGACGGCACATTCAATTGGAGCACGCGCATTGGATCTTTCCAGATGGCCAATTGTGGAACTCCCGCGGCCGCGGATTTCAATATCAGCGCGACGCCGGCCTCAGCCACCGTGACTCAAGGAGCCAATGCGAGCTATACAGTCAGCATCACGCCACAATCAGGATTCTCTGGAAGCGCTTCACTCAGTGTCAGCGGACTGCCGGCAGGAGCTACGGCGAATTTTAATCCACTGTCGATTTCGCCAGCTCAGACGTCAACATTAACGGTGACGACGAGCGGCGTAGCTGCGGGAACCTATACGCTCACTATTACCGGCACTTCCGGAACTCTGACTCACTCGACAACAGTCACGTTGGTCGTCAACGCCGCCGGAGATTTCACGATAACCGTCGCCGCCCCATCGTCACGGTCTGCCCTCCGCGGAGACACAGTCACATATTCCGTTACAGTGACGCCGGTGGGCAGCTTCACCGCGGATGTGAGTCTGAGCGTCAGCGGGTTACCTAATGGCAGTTCCGCCACGTTCAACCCGGCAACCATTGCCGGAGGCAGTCAAGGCACGTCAATGATAACTGTCAAGACATCAAAGGGAACGAAAATCGGCACCTACACGCTGACAATCACCGGAACCGGCGGTGGCAAGTCGTACGCAACAACGGTGACTCTGAGCGTGAACTAGCAATCATCGGCAATTCCAGCCGCGTAGCGGGAAATCCCGCCGGCGCGCTCAAGTTTATCCATTTTGCGCACGCCGGAGGCGTGTCAGGAAATTAGCCGGGGGTTAAGCGAGCGGGAGCGAGCGCAACCCCCGGTTGTCTGAAACCAAAAACAGCCGCACCCTGAAAGGGTGCGAGGAGTCCTCGACACCCCTTCAGGGTGCGGATTCCTGAGTTGTCGACGTATTCCAGGGGTACGCAAAAAACGCGTACCCCTGGCTAATTTCCGTGCACCGCTCCGCGGTGCGCTTGTACGCCTCCGGGATACGCAAAATGGAGAAACCTCCTGGCGCCGGCTAAGGTTCAAAACCGATTTCCAGAATCGTCCGGTTTTCCCGCGGCGGATCAGGAATTCTGAACGTCACCCAATCCAACCCCGCATCTACGTTTACAATGTTCTGATGGGAGCCTGACAAAGGACCAGACTTGGCTCCCACCGACCACAAAGTGAAACTCAGCATGACAGAAAACCAGGAAACACCCCGGAAGCGAGTTACCGCCGAAACCATGGCGGCGAAGCAGCGCGATATCTCAGTCAGTGAATTTTTTGCGAAAAATCGGCATCTTCTCGGATTCGATAACCCGCGTAAGGCGCTGCTGACCGCGGTGAAAGAGGCGGTCGACAATTCTCTTGATGCATGCGAGGAAGCCGGCATCGTTCCAGAACTCTGGGTCCACATTGAAACGACGGGCGCGAATCGTTTCAAAGTCGGCGTGCAGGACAATGGTCCAGGAATTGTGAAAAAGCAGATCCCGCTGATCTTCGGGAAACTGCTCTATGGATCCAAATTCCACCGGTTGCGGATGAGCCGCGGTCAACAAGGCATCGGCATCAGCGCTGCGGGTATGTATGGAATGCTCACTACCGGCAAGCCGGTGAAGATCATTTCCAAGACGTCTCCTAGGAAAACCGCTCACTATTTCGAAGTTCAAATCGATACGAAGCGGAACCAGCCGGAGATCGTCAATGGCCATGGGGAGGGCGAAGACATTCCCGCCGGAGAAAAGGGGCAAAAATACATTGCCGAGCACGGCATCGAATGGGTGTCCGAACTCCATAGCGGCACGCGAGTGACGATCGAGTTGGAGGGCCGTCATATGCGCGGTCGCGGAAGCGTCGATGAATATTTAGAGCAGACGGCCATTGCTAATCCGCACGTGACGATTCACTACATCGATCCGGAAGGGATCCCGACGACGTACGAAAGATCGACGACGCAGCTTCCCCCCGAGCCGCAGGAGATCAAGCCGCATCCCTACGGGATTGAACTCGGCCGGCTGATCACAATGCTCAAGGAAACAGATGCGGCGACGATATCGCAATTTCTCGTTTCCTCCTTCTCGCGTGTCAGTTCGGGCGTGGCCCAAAAGATTTCCGAAACCGCGAAGATCAGCACGCGCTCGAATCCCAAGCGCATCGGCCGGCACGCAGCGGAGGCACTGTTCCAGGCGATCCAGAACACGAAGATCAGCGCTCCGGCCACGGACTGCATCTCCCCGATCGGGGAAGCACTGATCCTCAAAGGCCTCCACCATCAAGTTCCGGGAGAGTTCTACAGTGCGGCGACTCGGCCGCCATCCGTTAGCTTACGGCGGCGCAAGTCCCGCACAAAAGGTCAGCCTTGATGCGCTGACGGAAATGTTGGGTGAAAGCGACGCGCGTTCGCTGCGGCAGTTCCTGATGACCACCTTCGACGGCATCGGCGCTCCGGGAGCGGAGAAGATTTTGTCGGAAGCCAACATCGGACCGCGGCAAACATTGAGCAAGCTCACGAAGGACGACATCGCGCGCCTGCACCTCGCGATGAAAAATGTCAACCTCACCGAAGGCCAGACGATGCAGGTATTGCGATACGCCAATCGCGTACCCCTGCAATTTCAAGCTGCGGCCTGCGCCATTACGCAGGCAGTCAACGGAACGAACTGGCGCGCGTACGGACTGCAGCAGTCGCGCGGGCAGTTACCTGTGGGCCCGGTTACGGTAATGGTCCATATGGCCAGCGTGTGGGTGCCGTTCACCAGCGA
>QHXA01000169.1:7412-8890 GCA_003222755.1 Acidobacteriota bacterium | reverse complement strand
GTTCAGGCTGTGGGCCGAAAGCTCTCGATTTATCTCAACCGGCGGAATCGAGTGCGGCAGGAAGGAGAACGCCGCGAGATTTTCTTGCGATACCTGGGGGAGGTTGCCACGGCCGTAGCAGGAATTAAGGATTACGGCGATCGCTCCAAGAAAGACCTATATGAGCGATTGCTGCACGTTGCAAAACGCAAGACTGCCGAGGCGGACACGCGCCTGGACGGCGGCGGCATGAAGGTCGAATCCGTCATGGACGGTTTTGGTGACAACGTGTTGATCGTGGACCAAGAGTATGGCGAAGAAAACGAACAAAGCATCGGATAACGTTACGCTGACCACCAAGGATAAGAAGACCCTCGGCTCGATCCGCACTCTGGCGGATGAAGTGGTGCAGGCGGCCGAACGCGGCCGCGCGCCCTACGTGGAGATTCCGTCGCGTTCCCTGTCGAACGTTCGATTCAACCAATCGAAGCGGATCATTGAAATGGGCAGCGGCACCGGCCGTCGCGAATTGTTCAACTTGTCTCAAGCCAGGAGCTACATGCAAACACTACTGGTGGGCTCCGGTTGCAAACAACTGATCGAGCAAGGCAAGACGACGAGCATCCGAGGTTTGTTTTACCTTTTGAAGCATACGATCGAGGGGACGCGCGAAGAAACATTCGATGCACAAAGCGAATGCGATCCAATTATCGAAGATGTTGAAGTCGCACTCGATGCAATGCGCGAAGAGCTTCACCTGTATGCGAAAAATGCCGGAGCAATGGTCGGGCCGATCACCTTGGTCGACAGTGGTGACGAGATCGATCGGCTATAGCATCCCCTCTATCGTCGAGCCGGAGATCGTGCAGTTCAAAAAGAACACCGCGAAATTCGTCTTGCACGTCGAGAAGGACACCGTGTGGCGCCGCTTCAATGAAGACAAATTCTGGCGCCAGCACAATTGCATTCTCACGCACGGAGGCGGACAGCCCCCGCGCGGTGTCCGCCGCATCCTGCATCGCCTTCATTATGAGCTGGGCCTGCCGGTCTACTGCCTTCTTGATAACGATCCGTGGGGATACTACATCTACAGCGTCATCAAGCAGGGTTCGATCAACCTGGCTTACGAGTCGCGCCGCATGGCCATTCCGGCTGCCCGCTTCCTTGGTCTCCGCAGCAACGATTACGAGCGGTGCCAGCTCAGCCCCAGCGTGCAAATCAAATTGAACGATCAAGATATCAAGCGCGCGCGTCAGATCGCGCAGTATCCCTGGTTCGCGAATAAGAAGGCCTGGCAGAAAGAACTCGATCTGATGCTGAAGAACGGCTTCAAGCTGGAAGTCGAAGCGCTCATCAGCAAAGAGATCAGTTACGTCACCGAGGAGTACGTGCCCGCCCGGCTCGGCGAGGGGAATTTTCTGGATTAACCGCAGAACCGCACGCCGGAGGCGTGCAAGGAAATTAGCCAGGGATGAGCGAGCGAAGCGAGCCATCCCTGG
>QHXA01000169.1:5494-7326 GCA_003222755.1 Acidobacteriota bacterium | reverse complement strand
CACCGGCTAATCTCCTTGCACGCCTTCGGCGTGCCTTACCCTTCATACTGCAGGACATTCAGTCCCGCATTCCAGTCACTGACGTACAGCAGCCCATCCGTCGTAACGTAGATATCGGCAGACTTCGCGGCGAGCGCGACATTCGGACGCGGATCAATGAGCCGCTTCGGGGCTGGGGGAACCCAGGAGGCGATTTCCCTCGGCGCGAATGCATCTCGAATATCGAACACGCGCACGCCGGCATTGTTGTACGTCGCGAAGATCGTCTCCTCGCTGCGAAAGCTACCTGGCCTGTTCTCGTGCAGGTTGTGTGGACCGAACGTGCCGAGCGCGCAAAAATTCCTGTCCTTTGGAGTCGGCAACGTCGAGATCGGCACGGGATTTTGCATCGCACGCACATCTACAACGAAGGTATAGAACGTTCCCTTTGCGCACATTTCAGCGTTCGCTTCATCAGCCACAACCACGAGATTACGGCCGGGCAACGGCAGGGCCGTGTGGGTGCCGCCTGGAAATGGCGGAGACCAGTTGATCTGGGAAAGCAGCTTCGGTTTCGCAGGATCGCTGATGTCGTGAATCGTGAGCCCGCCATCGCGCCAGGCGCCATAGCCGCGATCACCGGCCGTGAGCATATGATGCAACGCAACGCGCCGGCCCGCCGGCACCGTAGACGTCTCGCCGGCAGCGCGATTCATGCCCGGCATCCACCATCGCGACACGATCTCGGGCTTCGTGATGTCCTTCAGATCGACAATGCAGAGGATGTGATCGGTGAACCCATCGAAATGCGCTGCGACATAGGCATAGCGACCACCGGGCCACCACAGGCGATTAATCCCGAGGCCCGCCATTTCGAGAAACGCAATCTCCTTCATCTCGGCAGGACGAGAAATGTCATGGATGCTGAGGCCGGAACGGAATTTCTTACGGTTTGTAATGCTGTCCGCTAGCGCATTTTCGAAGTAGCCGCGGATGCTGTCATATGACTGCATCGCCACAATGTTTGCGCCATTGGCCAGAAGCAGCAGATCTTCGGCAACCTGCAGGTGATGCGTTCGGGTGTAGTCTCCGCCGGTGAAAAAGCCTACCGGCTTCAGCCGGCGCGGATCCGATGCATCGAGGATCGTCACACCGTTGCTGAACATGTGGCCGACATAGAGGTGCCGGCGATTGACCATAATCTGCACGCTGTCGGGCCGCCCACCAATGTCGCTGTAGGAAACGTGCTTGATACGCCGGCCAATCCCCTGCGCCGGCACGGGAGAATCTTCTGCGGAGGCCGGGCTCAGGCCGGCGACTACATACCCGAACAACGCTTTCATGTGTTCACGGCGAGTCATGGTTGTCATGTGTGTGGAATTTATAGCCCAGCTTACGTTTTAGCAAGCCTCACGTCACTGTAGGGCAGTCTGTGTCCGAAGTTGGAGGAACTGATGCTTCGATCCTGTTGCGCGGTTTCGTTGATTTTTCTCATACGGCAACAAGCAGTCGCGCAGGAAGCTCCCAACCTCACACCACAAGAGCACCTTGGCGCTCCATTCATCGGCTTGTTCGAATTGTCCGCTGTCCAATTTCCTCCGCCTGAACTGAAATCGTTACGCTCGGCAATTGAACAAGAGCAGAAGAAAGAAATCGAAACGTGCCAGCGAGACGAAAAACGTTTGCGAGCGCAACTGAAGTCGGCTCGCAAGGGGTTAAAGGAGCTTAACGACTCAGCGTCGCATGACAGCCGCGCCATGGCTACTGTTCGCCGTAACCTGCACAACAATATCGCGGCATTGGAACAGACGCTTCATGTCAAAAAAGCGGAATGCGAACACACGATTCCGGCG
>QHXA01000169.1:4831-5454 GCA_003222755.1 Acidobacteriota bacterium | reverse complement strand
AGTGTATCTCCTCGAACGTTGGCCGGAGCGGCGCGAGAAAACGGCTCGAAGAATCGATCAAGGTCGAGCTCGCGAGCGAAAGCACGGAGACGTTGACGACATCGGTTATCGGAAGCTCGTCGAAGGCCAGGAAAAAGACGTTGCCCTCGGCGAACAAGCGATTCGGCAAATCGGATCGGGCGCGGTGCGGCCACTGGAGCTTCAAGATGCTGCCGTTCAACACTACGTTGAGAACCTCGCTGGAAAAATTGCGGCACACTCGGATCTGAAGCTACCGTTACACGTGAATCTCCTCGATAGTGCGGAGATCAATTGCATCGGGCTTCCTGGCGGGTTCCTCGTTCTGACATCGGGACTGATTCTCGCTTCACAAACGGAAGCCGAGCTGGCGGGAGTGATCTCGCAACAAATTGCTCACATTGCCGCCCGTCACGGAACCCGCGCCGCGAAACGCTCGGTTATCTCGAAAATCTTTGTGCCTGCGGCAGAGATCGCCACGGGTTTGTTTACAGGAGGTGTCAGCAATGCTGGAGCGTATTACGGCATGAACTACGGCTTCCAGGGCCTAGGAGTGGTCGTGGACCGGGCGCTGGTCAGCTCGAATGCGAACACGCAAAGAGAGG
>QHXA01000169.1:0-4815 GCA_003222755.1 Acidobacteriota bacterium | reverse complement strand
GCTTGGAATCCAATACGCGTGGAACGCCGGCTTCGATCCCAAAGGCTTCATCGCATTTTTGAACTCGCTCGCTCAAGAGAAGCAGTATTCCACTAACAGTAGGTTCTTTCTCACAAGGCCAGCACTGGGCGAACGCCTCCTGGATGCGTTCACTGAGATCCAGTATCTGCGAACCGAGGAAAACCACACGATCGACTCTGCGGAGTTCCGGGCGGCCAAGGAACGGTTGCAGAAAAATTGAGTACTGTAGGGGCGGTCTATGACCGCCCCTACAGTTACACGATGCCGTCATTGTGCATGATCTTCCCACCGACAAGCGTCAAGAGCGATCGGGTGCGCTTCAGGTCTTCGTCGGGAACGGTGAAGCAGTCCCTGTCGAGTACAACGAGATCGGCATGGTTACCGACCTCGATGGAGCCGATATCCTCCTCCCGGATAAACCATTTGTTGGCGGCCGTAGCAAGCCAGAGCGCCTCCTGGCGCGTGAGCATCTGGTCGCCGAGGATCGGCTGCCCGGCGAGATTCCGGCCAGTAACGATTGTGTACAGATTCAGCCACGGATTGATGACCGTGATGTCGCCGCCGTCGGAGTGATAGCCCTTTTTGATCGGGTGACTGAATAACATGCGGTAGGGCGGCCCGACGTTGGTGCCGCTGCGCAGAGGCCCCCAGCCGACGAGAACGCCAATGCCGAGCGCATGCGCCCGGTTGGCCAGATCCAGGGGGAAGTCCGGAATGTGAGAAATGATCCAGCGCAGTTGGGTGATCGGGATCTCTGCGTTCACAGTCTCGCGGTCTTTGATGAGATTCGTTACTCCAGCCAAGTTCAGCGCGTGGTCCTCGCCGCGCCACCCCGCGCGCGCAATGGCCCGCAGGCCTTCGACGCCGCCGCCCGTGAACTCGCCAATGCCGCCGGTCTTCATCCAGTCGTCGCCGAAAAACGGGAACGAATTTTTCAGCCGCTGTGAGAGGGTTGGCAGCGGCGGATTAGCCGTAGGCGAGTCCTGGTGAAGGAAATCGATCCGCATCCGGGCCGGCAGCTTCCCTTCGCGGTGGAGCGCGAGGAACGGGTTGTGCATCGTGTACGTATTCTCGTTTGCAACGCCGCCGGATGGTTCATCCGAGTGAAATGCTCCGCAATCCCGGTGGGTGGTGATGCCCAGCTTCGAGTAGTACTGCAGAGCCCCGAGGGCGGTGCGCTTCCTTGTTTCCGGAGTCAAGAGCTCTTTGCGGAGCGTTTGGAGCGCAAGTCCCAGCGCAGGAGCGGTGATTGCGCCGTCCGCAGCGACTGTGACGCCTCTGGCCTCGAGCCACGTCTTGCCTTGGCTGTTCGTCCTCGTGCCCCCTTGCGCTGCCTGGATGTAGAGGGGGTGATCGACGGCATCGAGTTCCATCAGATTCGGCAGACGCCGCTCCGCAAACTGCATCCCGGAAATCGGACCCACCGTTGTGATGAACTCCCCGCGTGGAACTTCGGCGCTGCGCGCCTTCAATTCCGCAATCGCGTCCGGAATTGTGAAGACGTGCTCGAGCGGCGCGTGCCAACCGGGCCGATTACCGACGAGAACGATGTGGTTGTGCGCGTCAATGATTCCAGGGATCACTGTCTTCCCCATCAGATTGACTCTCCTGACAGTGGCGCCCTGGACCGCGATGTTGTTGCCGACACCGGCGAAGCGGCCGTTGCGGATCAGCGCCTGCGAGACGACGCGGTTGTTCGGATCCATCGTGTGAATCTTGCCGTTCACGAAAAGAAGGTCCCTGCTATCGCTCCCCGTCGCCTGCTGCGGCAGCGCATAACCCTTCGCCGCCAAGGCCAGCCCTGCCGCACTACTGAAAAACTGCCTGCGCGAAAGACTCTTGCCGGTTCGAGTGTTCCTCTGAGCCACTTCTCCTCCTTCGTTACGAACGATTCCTAAGGCTTGATGCGCGCCGCAGCTAACCACGACCGGAATATCACTGTCAACCGTAGCCGCGGGCTTTAGCCGGCGCGTGGACGCCCTGATGAAATCACTTGCGATTTGCAAGTGATTTGCTGATGATGCTTAAACATGCGTGGTAATAGTAAATCAAAACGGCGGTCCGGCTGCCCTGTCAGTATTTCCCTCGAGCGGTTTGGAGATCGTTGGTCGCTGCTGATCATCCGCGATCTGATGGTTCGCGGGTTTCGGACATTCAAGCAGTTCCAGGATTCAGGCGAAGGCATTGCCACGAATATTTTGGCCGACCGTCTGCAGAAGCTCGAGGCGGCCGGGCTGATAACGGCGGAGACCGAAGCAACCGATGCGCGAAAGCTGAATTACCGGCTGACTAAAAAAGGGATTGATCTTGCGCCGGTCATCCTCGACTTGCTCATTTGGGCGGCGCGGTACGAGCAGACCGCCGCGCCCTCGAATCTGGTCATGAGAATGGAGAAGGATCGTGAAGCAGTTCTAGCTGAGGTCCGGCGCCGGTGGCGCGAACGTGATGCAACGCCGCTGTTACCCAGATTCAGTAACGGTGTCAATCGCAATTCAAGAGCGAAGCGCAAGCGCGACAGCGCGCAGCCTTAACAAAGGAGAAAGACATGAGTAAAGTGCGGGTACTCGTTGGCACACGCAAGGGCGCATTCATTCTGACGGCAGATGGAAAACGTGAACGATGGGACATCAGTGGTCCTCATTTTGCAGGGTGGGAAATCTACCACCTGAAGGGATCACCCGCTGATCCAAATCGATTGTATTTGTCTCAATCAAGCGGGTGGTTCGGGCAACTCATTGAACGCTCGAATGACGGTGGTAAAACGTGGGAAGCAGCCGGTAACAAATTCACCTACGAAGGCGTTCCTGGGACTCATCAGTGGTACGACGGCACAGCCCGGCCGTGGGAGTTCAAGAGAGTGTGGCATCTCGAGCCGTCACTCACGGACCCCGATACCGTGTATGCAGGGATTGAAGATGCGGCCCTGTTTCGATCGACTGACGGCGGCCAGAACTGGCAGGAGCTCCCGGGGTTGCGTGGCCACGGCTCAGGGCCGCGCTGGCAGCCAGGTGCCGGTGGCTTGTGCCTGCACACCATTCTTCTGGATCCAAGCGATCGCCGCCGGATGTTCATCGCTATCTCCGCGGCGGGTGCGTTCCGCACGGACGACTCGGGCGACACATGGCGTCCGATCAACCGCGGTCTCGTGTCCCAATATATCCCCGAGCCGACTGCCGAGGTTGGTCACTGCGTTCACCGCATCGCGATGCATCGGGCGCGGCCGGGCGTGTTGTTCATGCAAAAGCATTGGGATGTCATGCGCAGCGACGATGCCGGTGATTCGTGGCACGAGGTGAGCGGAAATTTGCCCACGGACTTCGGTTTCGTCATCGACGTGCACGCCCATGAACCGGAGACCATCTACGTCGTGCCCATCAAGAGCGACTCCGAGCATTTTCCGCCTGATGGAAAGTTACGCGTTTACCGCAGCCGCACTGGCGGAAACGACTGGGAAGCGCTGAACAAAGGTCTTCCGCAGACTAACTGTTATGTCAACGTATTGCGCGACGCCATGGCCATCGATTCGCTCGATTCGTGCGGCGTGTATTTCGGCACCACTGGAGGCCAGGTGTACGCGTCGCCCGATGGCGGAGATAACTGGAGTGCAATCGTCCGAGATCTTCCGGCGGTACTTTCTGTCGAGGTCCAGACGCTGCCATGATCCGAGTGGTTCTCCCGCCACACCTGCGAACGCTGGCGAGAGTCAGCGGGGAGGTGAAGCTCGAAGTCGAGGGCGAGATCACGCAGCGGTCAGTGCTCGATGCGCTTGAAGCCCGCTACCCGATGCTGGGCGGAACGATCCGCGACCACGTGACGAAACAGCGCCGCCCATTCTTGCGGTTCTTCGCCTGCGAGCAGGATCTGTCCCACGAAACGCCGGACGCCCTACTGCCCGAGCCGGTCGCTTCGGGCGCAGAACCCTTCTACATCATCGGTGCCATTGCGGGTGGGTAAAGAGACAGAGCACATTTAAAATCGGCGATTTCAAATGTGCCGCGGCTCTGCGTGTTGGTGTGTTATCGTCGCGCTGAATATGCCCGAGCTTGCACAAATCGGGCCGCTGCCAAAGCAGGATCCCGGCGCTTTGAATCCCCCACGGCATCGGGCGGTGGTCCGCGTCGCGCACTGGATCAACATGCTCGCTTTCCTCGCGCTAGTCATCAGTGGCGGCGCAATTCTTTTGGCGCATCCCCGTTTTTATTGGGGCGAAACGGGCGCGTTTGGAACTCCCGCATTGATCGAGCTGCCGCTGCCACTGAACTTGGATCAATCCGGGTGGGGCAGAAGTCTCCATTTCTTGGCCGCGTGGATTTGCGTACTCAACGGATCCGTCTACGTTGTTTCCGGGCTGATATCCGGTCACTTCAGAATCAATTTTCTGCCGGACAGAGCGGAGATCGCAATGAACGCGATCCTGCATAGGCTCTCGGACAGTTTGCGCTGGAGGAAACTCTCCGAAGAAGAGTCGATGACGTACAACGTACTGCAGCGGCTGACGGCTCAGCAACACACGATGCGCCGCATAGGTCAAGGTCTCTCCTATGCCGAACAAACCGCCGTGATCGGGCGGCGTCAAACCGTAGCGCCTCGCCAGAAGCGCAGCTGCTCCCGATGCAGATGCAGCGGCCGACGCCGCCACTGCGCTCGTGAGGAACCTGCGCCGTGTGAAGGAACTGCTCATATTCCCTGCTTTCGGCGGACAGGGCGGCCCGTGATCATGGGCCGCATGCGGCTCCAGAATCCGGCCAGACCCACCATCGCGACATGAACGATCAGGAACACAATCAGAAGATT
>QHXA01000168.1:15052-15586 GCA_003222755.1 Acidobacteriota bacterium | reverse complement strand
GACATGCACCCGGGCCAAGCTGCGACGGTTTCTGTCGATGCATTTGGCGGCCGCGTTTTCAACGCGCACGTGGACAGCATCGCCTCAGCCACAGGCGCCAGATTCAGTTTGCTGCCACCCGAGAATGCCACAGGGAATTACGTCAAAGTGGTTCAGCGCATCCCTGTGAAGCTTGTTTTTGAAGAAGGTCAAGATCCCGAACACCAATTGCGCCCCGGCATGTCAACTGTGGTCAAGGTGCGGGTGAAATAAATTTCAAAAAGACTCCATCATGAGCGACGTAAATACACCCGTACCTCACGTCAATCCGTGGCTCATCGCCGTCGCGGTAATGTTCGGAACCTTTATGGAAGTTCTGGACACCACCGTCGTGAATGTATCGTTGCCGCATATTGCGGGGAGCCTTTCGGTGACTTCAGAGGAAGCGACGTGGGCGCTGACCTCATACCTCGTAGCGAACGCGATCGTCTTACCGATTACAGGATGGCTCGCGAGTTATTTCGGAAGAAAGCGGTTGCTGATGTCGGCGGTCGT
>QHXA01000168.1:10201-15010 GCA_003222755.1 Acidobacteriota bacterium | reverse complement strand
TCCGGATTGTGCAGGGGTTGACGGGCGGTGTTTTGCAGCCGGTTTCACAGGCGGTAATGCTCGAAGCATTCCCTCCCGCGCAGCGGGGAAAGGCGATGGGTTTTTGGGGGCTCGGCATTGTTGTCGCGCCGATGCTCGGACCGGTTCTCGGCGGATGGTTGACGGACAATTACTCGTGGAGATGGGTGTTCTACGTGAACATTCCTGTTGGAATTGCATCCATCATCATGACCAAGATGTTCATCTTCGATCCGCCTTACATTCGCCGCACAACGGCTAGAGTGGATACTTGGGGTATCGGAATGCTCGCCGTCGGAATCGGTTCTCTCCAGGTCATACTCGATAAAGGCCAACAAGAAGACTGGTTCTCATCCAACTGGATAACGTCTCTCGCGATTCTTTCGGCAGCGATGTTGGTCTTGTTCATCATTCACGAATTGCGAACGGCTGATCCGGTCCTGCGCCTTCGGGTTTTCAAGGAAAGAACGTACGCGACCGGAGTATTCCTCATGACGACGCTTGGCTTCGTGCTCTACGGAAGTCTGGTACTGCTTCCGTTGTTCTTACAGACGGTGCTTGGGTACCCAGCTATTGAAGCCGGCATTGCAATGGCTCCGCGTGGTCTCGGATCGTTCATCGCAATGCCGATCGTCGGCTTCCTTACCACGAAAATCGATCCCCGCAAGTTGTTAGGTGTGGGGTTGATCGGCGGCGCGATCACGCTATTCGCGCTGGGATCGTTGAATCTGCAAGTCGGTTACTGGGACATTTTCTGGCCACAGTTCTTCCAAGGACTCTCCATGGGGTTGATCTTCGTGCCATTGACGACGACAACAATGAGCTTGATCGCTCGCGAAGAGATGGGAAATGCAACGAGCCTGTTCAATCTCATGCGCAATCTTGGCGGCAGTGTCGGCATTGCCACGATCGCCACCATGCTGAGCCGCAATGCTCAAACGCAATACAACATTCTTGGAGCTCATGTGAGCGCATATGACACCCGCGTCGGCACGTTACTCGCGCAGATCCGCGGTGCATTCATGGCAAGAGGAATGGACTTCACCACTGCTACCCGCGCCGCCTACGCTGCGCTTTCGGGCATGGTCAGCCAACAAGCTGTCATGGTTGCGTTCGTCCAGCTGTTTCGGATACTGGCAGTGGTATTCGCAGTAGTCATACCGCTTGTGTTCATCATGCGGAGGCCGAAAACGGCCCAACCCGCTGTCTCCGCTCATTGATAGCAGCATGTCTTTGTGTTTATATAGGCCAAATGGAAATCAGAATTGTTATCTTCCTCGCCTTTGTCAGCGTCACTGTCGTGACGAACACTTTGCTGATTTTTTTCGCGTACAGGGCATTGGCCGGTGCGACTTGGAAACTCACAACGACTGTGTCAGAAATTGGAAGAAGCAGTGAGACGCGTGAGTTGATGGACTCGTTGCAGGTTGCTGCCCAGCGCGCTGCTGCAGTCACCGAATCGACGAAGCTGAAAATCGCTGAGTTCGAGCCGGTTTTGGATCGGACGGTGGAAAACTACCGCCGCACTCTTGCCTCCGTCGATTCGAAGCTTGAAAAAATCGCGGATAACATCAACACCACGGCGAAAAAGGTGAGAGACGCTATTGCAAAACCAACATTCGCAGCCGCTTCGGTTGTTGCCGGTTTGACCAAAATTCTTGAAGACTGATTGTTAGCCCCCTCTTTTCAGCAGCCAATTCCAGGCCGTCCGTACGATATTTTCCAGATCGCTTTCTGTGGCAGTCCATCCCAACAGATCCTTTGCCCTGCCCACGGCGGCGATGAGCTCTGGCGGGTCGCCGGAACGCCGGACGGTTTCGCGCACCTGAAACTCGCGTCCGGTTACACGGCGGACGGTTTCGATCACTTCCCGAACCGAATAGCCGTGACCCGTACCGAGGTTGATCGCTTGCGATTGAAGCCGTCCATTCATCAGAGCCTGTAAAGCGAGCACATGGGCGCGTGCAAGATCGGTCACATGAATGTAGTCACGCAGGCAGGTGCCATCCCGGGTGGGATAATCGGTTCCGTAGACTTGAACGTCGGGTCTAACACCGGCGGCGGCATCGAGGACCAAAGGAATCAAGTGGGTTTCGGGCGTGTGGTCTTCGCCAAACTCGCCGTCCCCATCCGCTCCTGCAGCATTGAAATAGCGTAGAGACAAGTATTGCAACCCATGCGCCTGGTTGAACCACCGAAGCGCGCGCTCGAATGCAAGCTTCGTATCACCGTAAGGATTGATGGGATTTTGAGGATGATCTTCGCGGATCGGAACGCTGTCAGGTATGCCATAAGTTGCGCAAGTTGAAGAGAAGATCAGATACTTCACGCCACAGTGCCTCATGGCGTTCAGCAAATTCAACCCGCCGAGAACATTCGTCTGATAATACAGCTCAGGCTTTTCGACGGATTGGCTGACAAGGGCTGTCCCGGCAAAATGCAATACACCGTCGATGGCACATTCGCTGAAAACTTGTGCGAGATCGCTCGGGTTGCAGAGATCGCCTTCGAAAGAAGGAGTCGCTTTCACAAACGATCGATGGCCGGTTGAAAAATTATCAAAGATGACCGGCTGAAGCCCCGCCGCTTTCAATGCCTTGACGGTATGGCTTCCGATATACCCGGCGCCGCCAGTAACGAGGATCATGCTGTGCAAATACCTTCCTATTGGCTTGACGCCAACATTCTAAAATAGGCGTGTAGAGTTCTCATCTATGACACGCAAAACTATCGTAGTGACAGGTGGCGCTGGGCACGTCGGCTCTCACGTGGTCGAGATGCTGCTTGCGGACGCGAATAACAGGATCATCTCGCTCGACAATTATTTCAATGGCCGCGAAGAGAACCACATCGCTGGTGCGGAATACCGGCGCGGCCATACGAAGGACATCGAAGCTTTGATTCCTGAAATGCCGGATACCGTTTATCACCTCGGAGAATATGCCCGTATCGCGCCATCATTCGAAGATGTGCGGCAAGTCTACCAGATGAACATGATCGGTACGTTTGCGGTCGTCGAGTTTTGCCGGATTCGGAAGGTCTCGAAGCTGGTTTATGCTGCCTCGAGCACGAAATTCGCAATCGAAGGCGATGGCCGTCACCAGAATCCGTATTCTTTTACCAAGGCGACGAATGTCGACCTTATCAACGATTACGGCCGCTGGTACAACCTGCCATACGCCATCTGTTATTTTTACAACGGTTTTGGGCCGCGAGAGAGAGGTGACGGCAAATACGCGACATTGATAGCGAAGTTTGAGCGACAGTATCTCGAAGGCCTGCCTCTCACCGTCGTCGCGCCGGGAACCCAGAGACGCGCCTTTACATACGTCAAGGACCTGGCGCGGGGAATTATCCTCGCCGGTCAAACGGGGTTTGGCGACGGCTATGCGCTAGGAGTGAATAATAGTTATTCCGTCCTGCAGATCGCACACGCATTCGGGACCCCAATGGAGATCGTTACTGGATATGCCGGCCGCGAGGAGTCGGCCAACGATCCCACCAAAGCCCGGGAGGAACTCGGTTGGGAGCCGACTCTCGACGTCATCGACTACATACGAGATTTTGTCCGCACGCATCCCCGCCAGTGACCTACAGTCTGCCGACGCTGTAATACGTAAACCCAAGTTGACGCAATTGCATGGGATCGTAAATGTTGCGGCCATCGAAGATCACGGGCTGCCGCATCATGGCCTGCATGCGTTCGAAGTTGGGATTGCGGAATGCCTGCCACTCCGTGATAATGAGCAGCGCATCTGCGCCTTCGACGCAACCGTAATTGTTCGAAGCGAGCTGGATGCGTGCGCCGAAAATCTTTTTGGCTTCGTCCATCGCTTCCGGATCGTAAGCAACGATTGCTGCTCCATCGGAAACGAGATTCTCGATGATTTTGATCGCTGGAGCGTCACGCATGTCATTCGTCCGCGGTTTGAACGCGAGCCCCCAAATTCCAATCCTTTGATCGCGAAGATTGCCTTTGAAATGGCTCCGCACTTTTTCGACGAAACGCAGCGCCTGGGTCTGATTTACGGCATCCACGGCTTCAAGGATCTTCATTTCATATTGATGCTGCCGGCCAGTATCGATGAGGGCGCGAATGTCTTTCGGGAAACAGCTTCCGCCGAAACCAACCCCAGGAAACAAAAAAGCCGGGCCGATCCGAGAGTCTGAAGCGAGTCCCTTGCGGATCATATCGACATTGGCGCCAACTCGCTCGCAGAGATTCGCGATCTCGTTCATGAACGAAATGCGGGCCGCAAGAAAGGCATTTGCCGCATACTTCAACAGTTCTGCCGTGCGAGTATCGACAATCAAGACCGGACTGCCCGTACGGACAAACGGCGCGTACAGGTCCCGCAGGATTTCAGCGGGACGAACGTCGTCGGCGCCGACGACAACCCGATCGGGTTTCATGAAATCCTCGACGGCCGCTCCCTGTTTCAAGAATTCCGGATTCGAGAGAAGGTCGAATGGATGGGTTGTTTCTTTTTTCAGGATTTCTCGCATCCTCTCACTCGTTCCAACCGGGACAGTCGACTTGACGACGATTACTTTGTAGCGATCCATTGCGCGCCCGATCGCAGCGGCGACATCAAAAACGGCGCCGAGATTCGCCGCGCCGTTTGGCAGCGGCGGCGTTCCCACAGCAACGAAAATAACGAATGATTTCTTGACGGCGGCATCCAGATCCGTCGTGAATGTCAGTCGTTCTTCCCTTACATTTCTTTCGATGATCTCAGGAAGGCCGGGCTCGTATATGGGAATAACGCCTTTTTTGAGATTTTCCACTTT
>QHXA01000168.1:9476-10158 GCA_003222755.1 Acidobacteriota bacterium | reverse complement strand
ACGTCATTACCGCTTTCCGCAAAACAACTCCCCGCTACAAGTCCTACATAGCCCGTTCCGATCACTGCGATATTCATTGCTACTCCAAGTGTTCTTCAACAGCTGAGCCCACTTTCGTCAGGAATGTATCTGAAAATGACGGAAGCGCGCCGATGCCTTCGTCCAAAATTATTTTTTCGACCCGGTGAATTGGAAAAAAAACCGTTGTCGGTTGTACGCCGCTCTCTTCACGTTGTGTGATGTGATCCATCCAGTCGTCAAACGCGTTCAGGTCGATGCCGCGGACCGTGATTCCATAGGTGGCTATCTCCAACAGCCGGCCGAAGAATCGCTCTCGTGGCGCCTGCAGGTTGACGATAACTATAGAGTTGAGTTTCACGCTTACTCTGTGCCGCTGTGGCTTAAGCCGCCTACATTGTTCCATACAGACACAGAGCCTAAAACTCCATCTGCTTCGGCTCACCCGCAAGAATCAGCTTCGGCTCCGTTAATCGCTGGACGTCCTCGACGGTAACGCCAGGCCGGAGTTCCTTCAGCACCAATCCGTCGTCGGTTACATCGATGACACAAAGCTCACTCACAACCGTGTCCACTACCTGCACGCCTGTCAGGGGAAGGGAACATTTCTTGAGAATTTTGGGTTTACCGTCCCTTGTCGCGTGTTCCATTGCGACGATCACGC
>QHXA01000168.1:0-9459 GCA_003222755.1 Acidobacteriota bacterium | reverse complement strand
ATTCATGGCGCCACCCATTCCTTTGACCATTTTTCCGGGGATCGTCCAGTTGGCGAGATTTCCGCGCTCGTCGACTTCCATCGCGCCGAGCACGCTCAGATCGATATGGCCGCCTCGGATCATGGCAAATGAATCGGCGCTGGAGAAATATGAGGCGCCAGGCAGGGCTGTGATGGTTTCTTTGCCGGCATTGATGAGGTCGGGATCTTCCTCGCCTTCGAACGGATATGGGCCGATGCCGAGCAGGCCGTTCTCCGAGTGCAGCAATACTTCAATGCCTTTAGGAATATAGTTTGCGCACAATGTCGGCATCCCAATGCCGAGGTTTACGGTAAATCCATCTTTTAATTCACGGGCGATGCGGCGAGCGATAATTTCACGCTTCGGTAGTTCGCTCATGACGCACCTCTCTTGCGCACCGTAAGCCTCTCGATCCGCTTCTCGTAATTCGAGCCTTGGAAGATCCGCTGCACGTAAATACAAGGAGTGGGGACGCAATCAGGTTCCAGTTCGCCGACACCCACCAGGTGCTCGACCTCAGCGATCGTGACACGCGCCGCGGTAGCCATAACGGGATTAAAATTGCGGGCCGTCTTCCGATAAATCAGATTGCCCCACCGGTCGCCTTTCCACGCTTTGACGAATGCGAAATCCGCGGCCAATGCGCGCTCCAGCACATACATGCGCCCGTTGAACTCGCGAGTTTCCTTTTCTTCAGCGACAAGCGTTCCATAGCCCGTTGGCGTGTAGAACGCAGGAATCCCCGCTCCTGCGGCCCGCATGCGTTCGGCGAACGTCCCCTGCGGAACCAACTCCACCTCGAGCTGGCCGGCAAGCGCAAGTTCTTCGAACAATTTGTTCTCTCCAACGTATGTCGCAATGATTTTTCGGATTTGCCGCGCTTCCAACAAGAGACCCGCGCCACGCCCATCGATGCCGGCGTTGTTGCTGATGATGGTGAGGTTCTTCGTTCCTTTATCGCGTAGCGCGCTGATGAGATTTTCTGGAATGCCGCAGAGCCCGAACCCGCCAAGCATGATCGTAGCCCCGTCTCGTACGTCTGCGATGGCTTCTTGAGCATCGTGCACAACCTTATTCAATCGGTTCCTCCGCGTCTGAATAGGTGTTCAATTTCGTCGAAGTTTCCAGCCTCCATCGAATCCAGGACACGCTGCAGTCGTTCGATAAAAGACTGAAGTTCGTGGGGTAAGAAGCCGGACGTCCTAAAGATATCACGCCACACGTGAAATGGGCTTGCAGCCAGGCGCGTCATCGATCGCAGACCGGGGCCGGCGAGGTCTTTGTTTGCGGATGTGTAATCGGCAAGCACGGTCGAAAGGATCTGCGGAAGATGGCTGATCTGAGCAACGAGGCGATCATGTTCTCCCGGCGAAATCTCGTGTGGCGTTGCCCCGATTGCCGTCGCAATATCACGCATCAGTTCGAGACCGCCGGCCGGCGTGGATGGGACTCGACAGAGAAAATAAGGCGCGCCGTGAAAGAGATCCGCGCTCGCCGATTCCGGTCCGGAATGCTCGAGGCCGGCCATCGGATGTCCACCGACAAAGGAGATGCCGAGCCGCCCGGCTTTATTGCAAATCGCAGATTTTGTGCTGCCAACGTCGGATACTAGCGTTTCTCTCGACCTGAACTTGTCGAGAAGCTTGAGAATGTCTCCCACTGGTGTTGCCAGAATCACCAAGTCCGCGGGTTGCGCGCCTGCGACATCAACGATCTTCAGCCGCGTTGCTCGTTCGATGACGTCAGCCTTATCGACACCGGCAATCCGTATTTGTGGAAATGCGCGCTTCAAAGCCAATGCCAGCGAGCCGCCGATCAGCCCCGTGCCGTAAATTGTGACCGTGTTCAGCTGCATGACAAAAGATCCATCTTAAGCCAGTGAGCTGCAGTTTCAGTCCGTCGCCTGCAGTTTGGACAATTCGCACCGCGGAGCGGTGCTTGGAAATTAGCCAGGGGTACGCGTTTTTTGCGTACCCCTGGAATGCGCCGATAACCCTCGCCTCACATCATCGCGCGCTGAACGGCCGGGGCGATGATGTTGAGCTGCGACATCAATTCGCGAAATTGGTTCGGATACAGCGACTGCGCTCCATCGCACAGCGCAGTTTCCGGAGCGTGATGGACTTCGATCAACAGCCCATCCGCGCCGGCGGCAACGGCAGCTCGTGCCATCGGTGCAACCTTGTCCCTGCGCCCTGTGCCATGCGACGGATCAACGAGGATCGGAAGGTGCGACAACTTCTTGATGACGGGAATCGCAGAAATGTCGAGCGTGTTACGGGTGTAATTTTCAAAAGTTCGAATGCCGCGTTCGCACAAGATGACGTCATGATTGCCGCCAGTCATGATGTACTCGGCGGAGAGCAGCCACTCTTCGATCGTCGCTGACGGGCCTCGCTTCAAGAGGACAGGCCGTCGTACCTTCGCGAGTTCCTTCAACAGATCGAAATTCTGCATGTTCCTGGCGCCGACCTGGAGAATATCCACGTATTTCAGGAACATTGGGATCTGCGTCTGGTTCATGATTTCGGAAACGACAAGCAAGTTGTGCTTGTCCGCGGCATCACGCAAGACCTTGAGACCTTCTTCTCCCATTCCTTGGAAACTGTACGGTGAAGTTCGCGGCTTAAAGGCGCCGCCTCGAAGAACCCGAATGCCACAATCGCTCATGATGCCGGCGATCGTCGACACTTGTTCGGCGCTTTCAACGGTGCAAGGTCCTGCCATCATCACTACGTGGCGCCCGCCAATCTTGATCTGCCGGCCGGGAGGGCCTACCGTAACAACAGTGCCGTCTGGTTTGAAGGCGCGGCTGGCGAGCTTGTAAGACGCAGAGATCTTGATAACCTCACGAACGCCTTCCAGCAGCTCAATGTCTCGATGATCGACAGCTGCCCCTCCCACAGCCCCGAGAACCGTGTGCGCGGCGCCCGTCGAGCGATGCACGTCAAAGCCCATCTGGATGAGGCGCTCGATCACATTCTGGATCTGCTCTTCGTTCGCCCCTTCCTGCATTACAACAACCATGAGTTCTTACGGCCTACTACGGCTTCTCCCTTTCTAATCTTTCGATCCGCCGGCATTCGTCGATCACCCGTTCGAACAACCGCTGAAGGCCTTCGTTGTCCAGGGGCCCGCGGTTGACTTCTTTAATCCGGCGGAGAATCTCCCGCTCGCGGTCGGGATCATAGACCCTCAGGCTCTCCGCATGTTTGATCTTCCCGATCTCAATCGCGCATTTTGAACGTTCATTGAACAATTCAACCAGCTTGCTGTCGATCTCATCAATCCTGCGGCGCCAGTCATCGATGCTCATTGGGACGGACAACCTTTCAGCCAACCCGTGAATGCCGCTACTCGTTGGACCAGATCCGGCTTACCGATGTGTTGCTCGATTTCTCTGACGATCGAGCTGCCCACGATCGCTGCATCTGCCTCCTGCCACACGGCGCGAACATGCTCTGGCCGCGAAATGCCAAACCCGACGGCAATGGGCGACGTCGCATGGGACCGCAACGTTTGTAAGAACTGTTTCAGCTCGCCAGCCAACTCTTGCTGCTCGCCCGTCACTCCAGTGCGTGACACTGCATATAAAAATCCATTCGATGCCTCACCTATTTTCTTCATGCGCTGCGGCGAACTGGTCGGTGCGACTAAGAATATGGTGTTGAGGCCTGCGTTCCGCATGGTGCGAACGAATGTGTCCGATTCTTCAACCGTGAGATCGCTGGCCAGCACACCGTCGAACCCAGCTTTTGCGGCATCGCGCGCCAGCTCTTCCAAACCGTAATTCAGCAGCGGATTGAAGTAGCTGAATAATATGAGAGGGACATCCGACTGCTTGCGGATTTTTTCACAAAGGTGCAGGACCTTGCGCAGCGTGACGTGGTTGCTCAGCGCGCGTTCGGTTGCACGCTGGATAACGGGCCCGTCGGCGATCGGATCTGAAAATGGCATGCCCAGTTCGATGACATCGACACCGGATTTGTCGAGAGCGAGGACAAGCTCCAAAGTTACATCAAGGCTCGGATCTCCGGCTGTGATGTAGGGAATGAAACCCTTACGCCCTTCGGCCTGCAGGCGCGCGAATTTGCTCTCTATACGTGTCATATTTATTTGCCACAAAAAGGCACAAAAAACTCAAAAAGGATTTTCTTCTGAATTTTGTGCCTTTTTGTGGCTAATCAACCGCATCACTTCCGTAACATCCTTATCACCGCGGCCGGAGACGTTCACAACCACGATCTGATCTGCCGGCAGCTTCAACTTTTTCGCGTAAGCGACTGCATGCGCGCTTTCCAACGCCGGAATGATTCCTTCCAAGTGGCTTAGCTCATGGAACGCGTCGAGCGCCTCTGCGTCGTTAACATTTGTGTATTCGACCCGGCCTATGTCGTGCAGCGCGGCATGCTCGGGACCGACAGACGGATAATCCAAACCCGCCGACACGGAGTGCGTCGGCATCACCTGTCCATCTTCATCTTGGAGGATGTATGAGAATGTTCCGTGAAGAACGCCAGGCCTGCCTCCGGCGAATCTGGCAGCATGGTCGCCCAGCATAGGACCTCGCCCACCAGCCTCTACGCCGATCATTCGTACTTGTTTCTCTCCGACGAAATCGTAGAACAAGCCGATGGAATTGCTTCCACCACCAACGCAAGCCAAAAGCAGATCAGGCAATCGTCGTTCCTGCTGCAAGATCTGTGCGCGAGTTTCACGTCCGATTACGGATTGAAAATCCCGAACCATCACGGGATACGGGTGCGGGCCGAGCACGGAGCCGAGCATGTAATAGGTCGTGCGCACATTCGTAACCCAGTCGCGCATGGATTCGTTGATCGCATCCTTCAATGTCTTGCTTCCAGCAGACACTGGAATGACGCGGGCCCCGAGCAATTTCATGCGAAAAACATTGAGCTCCTGGCGACGAATGTCTTCCTCTCCCATATAAACATCGCAATCGATGCCCAGACGCGCGCAGACGGTCGCCGTCGCTACCCCGTGTTGGCCGGCGCCAGTCTCCGCGATAATGCGCGTCTTGCCCATGCGTCGCGCAAGCAGTCCCTGGCCAAGACAGTTGTTGATCTTGTGGGCGCCGGTGTGATTCAGGTCTTCGCGTTTCAAATAGATCTTCGCGCCACCCCAGGTTTTCGTCAGCCGTTCAGCAAAGTACAGTGGCGTCGGCCGGCCGGAGTAGGTCCGCAGAAGTTCATCGAGTTCGGCCTGAAACCTGGGGTCGCGCTGCGCCTCGAAGTACGCGGCCTCGAGCTCCTCCAGCGGATGCATGAGCGTCTCGGGCACGAACTGCCCGCCGTAATTCCCGAAATGACCTTTCATGATTTACCCTATTAACGCGACGTCGGCGCGCTGCACCGCCTCAATAAAGCGTCGCATCTTTTCGTAGTCTTTCTTGCCTGGCCTGGATTCCACGCCACTGGCTACGTCCACCGCGAATGGATGCAGCATACCGACGGCTTGCGCCACATTCTCCGGATTCAAACCGCCGGCGATTACAATTGAGCCGAAAGCGTTGGCGCCAAAGACGAGCTCCCAATTGAAGGACTTCCCCGTACCGCCGAATTGATCAGGCGAACAGGCGTCGAGAAGAAACGTGCGGCTGCCGTAGCTGCGCAGGGTCTCAACGCGGAAGTTCGAATCAACGCGTAGCGCCTTGATTACTTTCGCGCGTTGAATCATCGAGCAGTAATCCGGAGTTTCATTTCCGTGAAGCTGAACAGCGTGCAATCCAAGCGATCCTGCGAAGTCCTCTAAATTTTGCGGATCCGGATGGTTCACGAAAACTCCGACGACTGTTACAAAAGGCGGCAGCCTCTCGATGATTTTTGCCGCCCGGNNNATGTAGCGAGGGCTACTTGGATAGAAGTTCAGGCCGATTGCGTCGGCGCCAAGTAATACGGCGTCGCGCGCGTCTTCGAATTCGGTGATGCCGCAGATTTTGACGCGCGTCACGACAAGCCTCGAATTGCCGTAGCGGGATTCGCAGAAGTGAGAAAGTGCTCTCCGATGAGGAACGCATCCGCGCCCGCATCCAGGAGCAGTTCGATATGTGCTTTCTCGTGGATTCCGCTTTCGACAACAAACAGGCGATCGTCCGGAATGAGTTTCGAAAGACGGAGTGATGTCTGAAGATCCACGTCGAACGTTTTCAGATCGCGATTGTTGACGCCGATGATAGAAGCACCCGCCTCGAGCGCTTCGCCGAGTTCGAGTTCGTCGTGGACCTCGACAAGCGCGTCCAGCTTCAACTGGTTGGCAATCCTGATGAGGTTTTTCAATTCGTTTGTCTCCAGGATTGCAGCGATGAAAAGGATCGCACTGGCTCCGGTTGCGCGAGTCTCATACACCTGAAAGGGCTCGTACACGAAATCCTTCCGAAGTACTGGGAGTCCGGCGGTTTCAGCGATCTTGCCGATCCAAGCCAAATCACCCTGAAAAAAGTCTTCTTCCGTTACCACCGAGACGGCGCACGCTCCCGCTTCCGCGTAAGCTGTCGCTTGTTTTGCAGGGTCCAAATCCGCCTTGAGCACACCCTTGGATGGCGATGCCTTCTTCACCTCGGCAATGATTCGCACACGCCGCGGGCGCTCTAACGCCTCCCGAAACGAAGGCAGAGTTTTCGCCGTCTCCGCCATTCGCTTGACGATGGCTTCGGGCACACGCATCTTCGCAACCTGAAGCCGCTGCTGCTTGGCTTCAATGATGCGGGTCAAGATGTGTGCACGATCGAGATGCTTCATGTTGAGTCGGTTAAACACATACTTAACTAATCATCGAGCGAAGACATTTTGAAATTGGACGAATCCTGCATCTCAAATCCGAAATCCGAAATATCAGATTGGACTCCGCATCAGAGACAGTCCAATTTGCGATTTCGGATTTCGGATTTGAGATGCAGGATTCGTCCAATTTCAAAATTCTCCGATTAACTGAATGCGTGGTTACTCAAGTATGTTATTGCCTTTACCAAGGAGGGATTTCTGCTCGCCTGTTGCATTCCTCTCCCTCCTTCCAAATCCGAAAAATCAATCTCACGCAAACTCCCTCAACTCCTCTACCTTCCTCAAAGCCGCGCCCGAATCGATCGATTCCGCGGCCAAACGGATACCATCTCTCCATGTCGAAGCGGCACCCGCAGCAACCAGCGCCGGCGCCGCATTCAACAAAACAACATCACGTCTGGGCCCGCGCTCGCCGCGGAACACATTTTCGATGATCTTCGCGTTATCAGCCGCATCGCCGCCAAGGATTGCGTCGATCTTCGCCGGTGTAATGCCAAAATCTTCCGGGGACATCAGAAACTGCCGTATCTCACCGCCCCGGATTTCGACGACATAGGTGCGGCTGGAGATGGAGACTTCATCCATGCCATTCGCACCGTGGACCACGAACGCGTGGTCGATGTCGAGGCCCTGGAGCGCATTCGCCATAAGTTCCATAATCTCCGGCGATGACACGCCCGCCACATGGAAGCACGCTGATGCGGGGCTGGCCAGGGGCCCGAGTATGTTGAAAACCGTACGGACCTTTAGTTGTACCCGTGCGGCCATGACATGCTTCATGGAAGTGTGAAACCGCGGCGCAAATAAAAAGCCGAAACCAATGTCTTTGATCGCGCGCCGCAGGCGCTCCGTCGGCATTTGGATATCAATGCCGAGAGCCTCCATCACGTCAGCGCTTCCGCAGCGGCTGCTTGCCGAGCGATTCCCGTGTTTTGCAACCCGCACCCCTGCACCGGCCGCAATAAACGCAGCCGCCGTCGAGATATTGAATGTCCCGGATCGATCGCCTCCGGTCCCCGCCGTATCGAGCACCGGCAGGACCTCGCTGTCCCAGAGCGGCTCAGCCTTTTCGCGCATAACACGTGCAAACCCGATGAGTTCCTGCGCGGTTTCGCCTTTCATTCGAAGCGCGGTTAAGAACCCGGCGATCTGAGCGTCGGTTGCCTTGCCCACCATGATTTCTTCCATGGCGTCGCGGGCCTCCTGCTCCGTCAGGTCGACCCGGTCGATCATTTTTTGGATGAGGTCCGTGATCATTGATGGTCAATCCGGCCGTCTACCGAAATCACCGAGGATACCACATCTAGGGACAAGGGGTCAGACCCCGCGATCCCCGCGCAGGAGTTCCGCTAGAAGCGGAACTCCTGCTCCGACTCCTGCTTGGTTGACACGAGAGGACCGCTGGGCATATGGTTCTGCGCAAAGATAAGGTCGAAATCGAAAATTCCAGCTTGAATTCGAGGGGGAGACAATGGCGGAAAAGTTTTTCTCTTGCGACGGGCAGTCCATTCGGCGATTCCTCGCTTGCCTGTTTTTTGTGTTACTGGCAGCGTGTTCTTTCATTCCGGCTCTCTACGCCCAGCGCGTAGGCGCGGCGATTCAGGGAACCGTGCACGACCCCACGGGGGCAGTCATCCCCGGAGCAATGATTACGGCCATCAGCACGGAGACGAACCTCCGGCGCACAGCCACAAGCAATGAGGCCGGATTGTTTTCCATTCCGGACTTGCCTCCCGGCAAGTACCGGGCCCAGGTTTCTCTCCCGGGTTTTCAGACGAGGGTCGTGGAGAACATTGAGCTCGTCGTGGGGCAGGAATTCGTTTTGAATACCACGCTTCAGGTCGGCACGCTCGCGGAGCAGGTGACGGTCGCGAGCGAAGTACCGCTGGTGGATACTTCGACGTCGCAGATCTCCGGGTTGGTTGCCGAACGGCAGGTGAAAGATCTGCCGCTCAACGGCCGCAGCTTCGATAACCTGATTTCACTCAACCCGGTGATGGTGAATTCAAGCGCGATCAAGCAAACCACCTCGAGCAGCACCGGGCCGGGAAACTATTTCTCGGTTGCCGGCCGGCGTCCCGGCGAAAACATTTTCTCGTGGAACGGGGTGGAATACCCCGGCGGAAGCAACGCCATCAGCTCGACTCCGGGCGGCGTGAGCGGCCAGTTGCTGGGAATTGAGGCGGTGCGGGAATTCAACATCGTCCCCAACATGGATGCGGCGGAGTTCGGCCATCGTGCCGGTGGGCAGGTCAGCATCGTGACGCAATCCGGCACCAATGCCTTCCACGGCTCGGCGTACGAGTTTCTGCGCAACAGTGCGCTCGATGCACGGAACTTCTTTGACCGCCAGGTTCGGCCGACGGATCCGCGCATCCCTCCATTCAGGCGAAATCAGTTCGGTGGCTCGGCGGGCGGACCCATACAAAAGGACAAGACGTTCGTTTTTGGAAACTACGAAGGGTTCCGTCAGATGTGGAATCTGACAAAGGTCGCCATTGTTCCCGACGCTCAGGCACGCCGGGGGCTGCTGCCGGATGCTAACGGAGTCTATCAGCCAGTTCCGGACTTTAATCCGGCGGTCGTGCCGTACTTTGCGTTATGGCCGGAACCCAACGGGCGCAATCTCGGTGGAGGT
>QHXA01000189.1 GCA_003222755.1 Acidobacteriota bacterium | reverse complement strand
CCTCGGGGCCCTCGCTGCACCGACAGCCGTGCGCGCGCAACAGCGAGGCGGCGCTGCTCCGAGGTCGGCGCGGGACGCGGCGCCGATCGACCTCACTGGTTATTGGGTGTCATACGTAACCGAGAACTGGCGCTACCGGATGGTGACGCCCGCCAAGGGCGAGTACCGCCGCATTCCGTCCTCGCCCGCAGCGCTGCCTCTCATTAACGCCTGGGATCCGGCCGCCGACGAGCGTGCGGGGAACCAGTGCAAATCCTACGGTGCGGGCGCGATCATGAGCGT
>QHXA01000188.1:3661-9180 GCA_003222755.1 Acidobacteriota bacterium | reverse complement strand
CGGGTACGCAGACACGCCTCTTCCACTTCTCGCAGAGCGCGTCGGCAGCAGGGTCGCAAGCTTCCTCGGGGCCCCGCAGCTGGCAAGGTGAATCCACAGCGACCTGGGAACGCGCAACCGGCGGCGACGGCGGCGGGGGCGGGGGCAGCCTGCGTGTCGTCACGTCGAACCTGCGCGCCGGCTACCTGCGGAAAAACGGCGTGCCGTACAGCGAGCGCGCGACGGTGACGGAGCACTTCGACGTCGCGCCGCTCCCCGACGGCGGCAGGCTCCTGCTCGTCACCACCATCGTCGAAGACCCTGTGTACCTGACCGGGCCTTACGTCGTAAGCCCGCACTTCAAGAAGGAGCCGGACGGCTCCAAGTGGGATCCCACGCCATGCTCATCCACCTGGTAGCCCGCCGCGCGGCCGTCGCGTTCCTCTTCGCCGTTCTTGCGGCGAGCAAGGCATCGGCACAATTCGACTTCGTGGGCTCGTGGGCGCCCTTGGCCACCGAAGACGTCCAGAACGACTCGGTGCCGGTGGACTACCTCGGGCTCGCACTCACCGACGAGGCCCGCACCCGAGCGCTCTCTTACGACGAGTCGCAAAAGTCGATGATCGAGCGGCAATGCGCCGGCTGGGGCGCGGCCTACATGGTGCTCGGTCCCTTTGGCCTTCGAGTGACGAGCCAGACCGATCCCGTGACGAACCGCGTCGTGTCGTTCACGATCGGGGCGTGGGAAGACTGGAACGGAATGATCATCTGGATGGATGGCCGCCCACGGCCGTCCGAGCACGCGCTCCACACGCAGGCCGGCTTCACGGTGGGCCGTTGGGACGGCGGCGCCCTCGCGGCGCGGACCACGCATGTGAAGGCGGGCTTCATTCGCAAGACGGGCGTGCCGTTGACCGACCAGGCCACCATCGACTGGCGCTTCTTCCGCCACGGCGACGTCTTGACCGTCCTTATGGTGGCGACCGATCCGGTGTACCTCGTAGAGCCGGAAATCGTCTCGAAGAGCTTTCGGTTGTCGCGAACGCCGCTCGACTACCGCGCGGAGTGCGACACGGCCTACGAAGGGCGGGAACCAGGCGACAGCGTCCCTCATTACGCGCCGGATCAGAATCCGTTCGCCGATGAGTTCGTGAATCTCTATCACCTTCCCCGAGAGGCCGTGCTCGGCTATCGCGAGACGCTCTATCCGGAGTACCGGAAAAAAATCAAGGATACCTACGTCCCTCCACCACCGTGCACCGAATCCTGTGGGGCTGCCGGCAACTTCGTCCTGCGGCGGCAGTGAGCTGAGTTACCTCCCAAGCCGTCGCGAAGAATTCGCACTCCCATGAATGGCTTGAGCGCTCGACGATGATGTGTCAGAGTACGTTACCTTGTCCTTACTTTTCCTTTCATCGTCGCTTACACTAAGTCCCTCTATGCCTTTTTCACCGCACGACAGGCTGGGCTCATACGAGGTGGTTGAACAGATCGGTGTCGGCGGTATGGGTGAAGTCTATCGCGCGCGCGACGTCCGGCTTGGGCGCACAGTGGCAATCAAGGTTCTTCCGGACACCGTCGCTTCCGATCCTGCTCGGCGGTCTCGATTCGAGACCGAAGCGCGCGCGGCGAGCGCACTGAATCATCCCGGCATCGTTACGGTGTTCGACATCGGTACAGAAAACGGACGCGCATATCTCGTCACCGAATTTATTGATGGCGAGACACTGCGCCAATCGCGGCCGGAATCGCTGCGTCGTCAATTGGACATTGCAGCTCAAGTGGCCGAGGCCCTTGCTGCGGCACACGCAGCCGGCATCACGCACCGTGATCTGAAACCGGAGAACATCATGGTGACTCGCGATTACCGGGCCAAGATTCTGGACTTCGGTTTAGCCCGCCAGGCCGGTGCCTCTTCAGATGACGCCACACTGTTCAGTGGAGTGACGGCCCCCGGTATTTTGCTCGGAACTGTCGGTTACATGTCGCCGGAGCAGGCGCGTGGACGCACGGCGGATCATCGGTCGGACATTTTCAGTTTCGGTGCGGTTCTTTACGAACTCTTCGGCGGCAAACGCGCGTTTGATGGCGAATCGGCCGCCGATGTCCTGAGCGGAATTCTGAAAAGCGATCCTCCGGAACTACCGGACACTGTGCCTTCCGGCGTTCGGCAAATTGTCGCGCGTTGTCTCGAGAAAGATCCGTCACACCGATTTCAATCGGCGAGTGATCTCGGGTTTGCTTTCCGAGCATTGGCGGGAACGACGACCTCGGCGGAAATCGGGGCTATCGAGGTCCTGGGCTCGCGGCGGTTTTCCTTGCCCCTGTTGATCGTCAGTGCCGTCGCTTTATTTGCGACCGCCGGATTCTGGCGATTGGCGACGGAATCGCAGCGCCCCGACATCTCGAATTATCGGTTCACGCCGTTTGCGACGGAAGATTACGACGAAGAGCAGCCGGTGTGGTCACCGGATGGAAAGTCGATCGCGTACGTCAGACGTCCAGGTGCGGAATACGAGCTTGTTGTAAAACTGGCAGACGGTTCTGAACCTACCGTGTTGGCTCGACAAAAGGCGCTAATTCGAAACATTTCATGGACACCAGACGGCAACGGTCTTTACTACGTAGACTCTCCGACGGTCGGCCGAATCCTGTCGGTCGCGCGAGCCGGTGGAGAGCCTGTCCAAGCCTTTCCCGGTCAGGCTTATGCAATAGCGATATCACCGGATGGCCAGACGCTAGCGACACTGATGCGCGAAGAGTTGAACGAAGGCTTGCGAAAGGTTTTGAAGATTTCGTCTCCTCCGTCGGCTCCAGCAAGGATCGTCGCGACATTTTCCTCCGGCGGCACGCCTAACTCGTTAGCGTGGTCGCCCGATGGCAGCAAAGTCCTGGTATACAGAAGCCGAGAGATCGCATTATTTGACGTTCGCTCCAGTACGATGAGCTGGACGTTGACGATCCCGATAAGCGCCGGCCTTCCGCCGATTGTCAGTCCTGCCTGGATCTCGGACAGCAGAAATATCGTGATCAATTGGCCTCAGCGAGAGTCCGGGGATCGTATGGATCTAGCGATCCTCGATACAGCTACTCAAAACATCAGGACCATTCTCACGGGCTCGGAAGGCTTTGCCACTCCTGCCCTGAATGCAACTGGACGTCTCGCCTACGTGGCGGCGCCCGTAGATTACGATCTGGCAGAACTGCCGTTGAATGGGTCGCCCGTGCATCCCTTGCTCGCAACGCGGCAGCGGGAATCGTCCGCTGCATGGTCGCCGGTCGCGCCGGAGTTGGCTTACGTCCGGCAAAATCAAATTCGCATTCAGCGACGTGAGAAGGATGGCGCGGTGGCAGATCGCGCCATTGTGACGGCAGCGCAATTCACTTCTGAAGTGTCCTTCCAATCTCTCGCATTTTCTCCCGATGGAAGCCGAATACTGTATTCCGTTCAGTCGAAGGATTCGCCCGGGCACCTCTGGATATCGCCCGTCGCTGGAGGCTCACCAGCGCTCCTGACGAATGCCGATGGATTCGCGGGCGCCGCTTCGTGGTCGCCGGATGGGCATTGGGTCGCGTTCAATTTCGGGCCCCGGAATAGTGCCGGTGCAACATCCGTCGTCAAACTCCGGGTTGGCTCCGGCGAAAAGCCCATTGTGCTGGCGCAAAGCTTTTGCAATTTTGCGCCGTCGTGGTCTCCAGACGGACAGCGGATTCTGTGTAGCGGTGATGGTGTCTTGTATACGATGTCCGCGGATGGCGGAGCACCGCAGTTCCTCGCTAAGGAATATGAAGCCCTCGCAGTGTGGTCGCCGGAAATGCAGTTCATCTACGCGATTCGGAACGCGGACGGCAAACGGCAGTTGGGACAGCTCGATTGGAAGAGCGGCGCCTTCCGGCCGATCGTTGACGTTCCAGTCGAGTGGGTGTTTCGCGACAGAAGTCTTTACATGAACCGGCTCAGCATCGCGCCTGACGGCAAGAGCGTGGCCACCACAATTCAAAAGCCATCGGGTGACATTTGGATCCTCGACGGATTTCAACCGCCGTCAACTCTCTTGCAGCGCCTGCTCCGCCGCTAATTGTGTGCAATAACAAATGACGCCCCCCAGGAAAGAAGTCGCTTAAGTCCTGCGCGCACCGGCGGGCGCATCAGGCTGGTGCCCCATCGAGCGTGACAAGACAACGAGCTAGACAATCGACGCGGCCGGCGCTCTCGTATTTGAAATTCCTATCCTCCAGTCCAAAAACGCGATCAAACCATTTATCGTGTTTGCGGCATTTCCGTACGGGACTGTCGCAGCCCTGGCCGCGCTGTGGACTATGGGTGCTCCTGTCGGTTTCATGGGTTTCCTAGGTGGTAGTGAGCCTCGTCGGCGCGATCGTTAGCTATCATCGAGAAAAGGCACGCTGAAGGTGAACCTTTTCTAGCAAACGGTGTTGGATGTCGTTATCGTGCGACTCCGTCCCGTCCTGATCAAAGTAGGAGCGACTGTCATCCCTCGTTCGCTTTGGCCCTTCACATGGACGTATAGCCCGCAAGCCGGACTTTGGAAAATGAATCGCCTACGCTTCCTTGCTAAGACACACTACAACTTTCGCGACGGTTTCCGCGCCGTCAATCAGTGCTCAGTTAGGAAGTTTTTTCGGACCAGAGAGCTGCTTCTCCTTAGGCCGCGGACGGCAGCGACGTGCTGCCAGCCTTACGGATGAATTCCAAATTCGGTACGTAAATATTGTGGACCGGGTAGAACTGCACCTTCGGCTGACTTGTGATGCCGGCCTTCTGCACGGCCGCGGCGAGCCGGTCTTTTTGAAATTTCTCAAACGCCTGCTGTGACTCCCAGACATCAAGCACGTGCAGCGTGCCTGCCGTGAAACCGGCGACGTGCAAGATGCCACCCGCCGCTGGGTCTTTGTCGAGATTCAGGGTGCGCATTACTTGGTTGTACTGGTCCTGCGTAACACCAGCCCATTCCATCAACATCGCAGTCGACATATCGGCCTCCCTTATCAGTGAGAATTGTGCAGTCGGAAGTGACAGGTTAAGGGTCCTGGCGACCCACCACGTATCAGCGTCCTGCTCACAAAAATTATAGTCTGGCGACTGCCATTCTAGATGAGTATTCCCAAACACCCTGCACGTTCGAAGATGCTTCTTCCTCACACCGACACGAACCCCGATTAGCTAGCACCCGCCACTCACACGCAACATACGTTTTGAGTAAACGCCGCAGCGTTGAACAATCGCAAAATTCACATGGGCGAATTGTCGCTAGCATCATCGGAAGTCCGCGGAGAGACATGTGACCCTCAAAACGCGCGGTCATATCCATGCTCAGCCTCGGCGCAAGCGGGGCATACCCGGGCTTCATGAAACACGAAATGTTGAATGGCCTGATGGGAGTTCTAGCGTTCTATCTGTCAGCTACAGCCTGGTCGACCGCGAGGCGTAGAGATGGGGAAGCGGGCGTTTTCCACCTGGATGCTCTTATGCTGCCATTGGCGGTCGCAGCTGTCCTCGCGATCTATGGTGTCGAAGC
>QHXA01000188.1:708-3647 GCA_003222755.1 Acidobacteriota bacterium | reverse complement strand
TCAAAAGAGGGATTTCCCGCTGCGGCGTACTTTATCTTTGGTTCCGTGGCGCTGCTTTCTGCCGTGGGGGACATTCGCATGCTCCTGCGCGGCGGCGTTTTCGGTGCCCATCGAATCCCGCGGCATCTTTGGCGCATGTGCTTCGCGCTCTTTATCGCCGCAGTATCCTACCGTGCCGTCGTCGACAGCCCCTTGTAAATGAACTTCTGCACGCGGTAGCCCTGCGACTCACCGGTGACGATATTCCCCTGCGGATCGACGTCGAGGCTGTGCAGATGGAAAAACTCGCCGGCCTTGCGGCCCGGTCCGCCGATGTGGCCGATCTCCGCGAGCGATGTGCGATCGAGAATCGCGATGCGTTCGTTCGAGCCATCCGCGATGTAGACGAAACGCTGCTCGGGATCGGTCGACAGCGCAACGCCGAATGCCGTGCCTGTGCCTTGCGATTCACGCTTGATGAACCCTTCTTTGACGAATTTGCCGTCCAGGGTGAACGACTGAACGCGGTTGTTCGCGCGATCCGTCACATACACGATGCCATCGTTGGAGACTTCAATTCCGTGCGGCGTGTTGAACTGTTGCGGTCCCGCACCAGTCGCCTGCCGAGCCTTGGAAGCCTTGTCGTCCGGCTTGTTGCCGTAGGCGCCCCAATGGCGCTTGTAGGCGCCAGTGTTGGCGTCGAACACGATGACTCTGCGGTTGCCGTAGCCGTCGGCAACAAACACCTCGTTGGTCTTGTCATACACCGTGATGCCTGCCGGCCGGCTCAAGTGCGTTGTGTCGTTGCTGTCGACGGCCACGCCGCCCCGGCCGATCTGTAGCAGAAACTTTCCGTCCTTGCTGAATTTGAGGACTTGACCGTCGCCATCGCCGTTACCGGTGAGCCAGACATTGTCCTTAGCGTCAACGGCGATGCCGTGCTCTCCACTCCCCGGACGTCCATCCCCATTCAGGCGCCGTTCCGTGGTGCAGGACTGGCACTCGGCGAACGCCGAATGCAGTCCTCCACGATTGAACCATTCGTACTGACTCCCTTTAACCGGACCGCCCCATCCCTGGATGTACTTGCCGTCCGCGCTGAATTCGATAACGGTCGGAGCCGGCCTGTATCCATTCTCCGTGGCGTTGCCTTCCTCGAGCGTGTGGGGGCGATGAAACACCCAGACATTGCCGTGGGAGTCCGCGGTGGCTCCGCCGACACCACCGAGCAGCATATGGTCCGGCATGGTGGGAAATTTCGGGTCCACTTCGAAAACCGGCAAGACCGGTTTTGCGCCTTGCGGCATGGCGGACGGAAGCCCGCCGAGAAGGGCTACGAGTGTGACCACCGCGAAACTCGCGCTTGTGAAGATCTGCTTTCTCATGTCACCTCTCAGCGGATGGTGTCGCCACCGGCAACCCAATCGCCTTCGCCGGGTTGTCCTTGAACATCATCTCGAGCTCACGCTCGGTGAACCCGCGCTTCTTCATCTCGGCCGCGAATGCGCCGACGCCGGCCGCTCCGGCGTACTCCTTTGGCTGCTGGTTTTTCGTCCAGAACTCGGACAGGAAGCAGTGCTCGGGTCCGACGCCGCGGATCAAGTCCGTCCGGTTTTCCTCGAGTGTGTTTCTGTAGTCGAACTCGATCCACGCACCGAATTTCGCCGCTTCCTTCATCTGGGTCATCTTACCAGTCAGGTCCGCCGCGTGCGTCGCGATCAGCCGCTGCACGCCAGCCGCTTTAGCCTCGCGGAACGCGAGCAGCGCGTCCTCCGGAACAACGTGGCCGGACGCGAGGGTGAAATTGTTCCTGGCAATCACGGCGAGCGCTCGCTTCACTTCGGGCAGCAGTTGACCGTTCCGCGACACGGCGACGAAGGGTGCGTTGGGATCCGGATTCCTGCCCCCTCTGGCTTCCTTTTCCGTATCTCCCGCCGGCAGCCACACGATCTTGCCGGGCTTCGGCTCGCCGCGGATTGACGCCATGTACTCGACGCCGGGAACGTTGACACCACCGTTGGAGCGGTTGAAGACGAAGCCGGCGTACAACTCGAGGCCCGGGAACTGCGGGCGCAGCAGCATGACGAGCGCCGCAGTCGGCTCGTAGTGATTCTTGAGCAGCAGCGCGCGCACGCCTGCAGCTTTCGCCTGAGCGAGGTTCTCATAGCGCCCATAGCCCGGGTCGACGTGATAGTGAAGATCGACGGCGCCGCGCATCAGTCGAGCGCCGACTGCCGCCTCCTGGCTCGATTGAGTTGTCGCGGCGATCCTGAAGGGCGTCGCAAGCAGTCCAACGCCCACCAGCGCCGCGGCGAATAGCATAAGGAACGTCCGACGATTCCATGTGAGATACATTCGCGATCCTCCCCGATGTTGTAACGCCTGGCTGAGTTCCATGATATTACCATTTGCGAAATGCAAGTGACAGAACACCAGTCAGGAAAATAAGTCGCCTTTGCGGCANNNACCATGCTCAACGCGACGTTTGTGCCAGTCTGTGCGTTGCAAGATCTGACTTGTTTTGACTATCATCAGGGCCGCCTAATCAGCCAACTTAAGCCGCAACGGAGGACATTCAATATGATGGATCGTCGCACATTCGCAATGCTGCTCGCCGGCTCCATCGCGGCACCCAGGCTGTCTTGGGGGCAGAGGTCGGGGGCCAAGCGCAAGACCGTGCTCTATTCCAGCGTTGGGGGCGACCTCACGCTTTACGACATGGATGTGGAAGCCGCCTCGCTAGCCAAGCGGAACATAGTGACACTACCGGCCAACATCCAGTACGCGTGGCCGCATCCCTTGAAACACTACCTCTACATTGTGTCTAGCGGCGGCGGCCCGAGTGTCGCCAGCAACCAAAACTTCGCCCATGCGTTCCGCATCGATTCGGCTACGGGCGCGCTGACTCAGCACGGTCAGCCGCAAAACCTGCCGTCGCGTCCGATCCATACCAGCGTCGA
>QHXA01000188.1:0-551 GCA_003222755.1 Acidobacteriota bacterium | reverse complement strand
AGGGGACAATCCGGTGAACCCGGGTTCGATCAAGACCTACGGCTTCAAGAGCGGCGTGCTGACGAATCTCGCGGCGATCCAGCCGGGGAACGGTATGCAGTTTGGGCCGCGCCATCTCGACTTCCATCCGACGCAGCCATGGGTCTATGTATCGATTGAGAGCCAGAACAAACTCTATGTCTATAAGAGAGAACCAGCGACTGGACTCTCGCGGGAGCCGATGTTCGTCAAAGAAACGCTCTCCGACCCGAAATCGCCCTTCCGCCAGGGTGCGGGCACGATCCACGTGCACCCCAACGGCCGGTTCGTCTATCAAGCTAATCGCGCGTCGTCCACCGTGGATTTCGAAGGCCAGAAAGTGTTCGCGGGCGGCGAGAACAGCATCGCGGTGTTCTCGATTGACCAGAGCACCGGCGAGCCAACGCTGATCCAAAACATCGACGGGCACGGCATCCAGCTGCGCACCTTCGCGATTGATCCGAGCGGAAGTATGATGGTCGCGGCTAGCATCCAGCCACTTCCGGTGCGCGAGGGCGGGACCATCAAGACGC
>QHXA01000187.1:17970-19598 GCA_003222755.1 Acidobacteriota bacterium | reverse complement strand
TATCGCAGAATTCCGACAGGCACTCGGCGAACAACATACACTCACTGACGGAACATCGCTCGAACGGTATCGCTGGTGCACGATCCCGATCGAACGGAATATCGCCGGAGTCTTGCGGCCAGCGTCAGTCGAAGAAATCGTACAAGTTCTCCAGATCGCCAATGCTCATCAACTACGGCTGTATCCCATCAGTACCGGAAATAACTGGGGATACGGTTCGGCGCAGCCGGTGCAGCACGACAACATCATCCTGGACCTAAGTCGCATGAACCGAATTCTAGAAGTCAATACTGATCTCGCCTATGCCGTTGTTGAACCCGGGGTAACCCAACGCACACTGTATGAGCATCTGCAAGAGCATCGAATACCGTTGTCGCTTAATCCGACAGGAGCCGGTCCCAACTGCAGTATTCTCGGCAACACTCTCGAGAGAGGATTTGGCATCGGTCCAAATGGAGATCACTTTCTCGCACAGTGCGGCATGGAGGTGGTGCTTGCCACCGGTGAGATATTACGTACAGGTTTTGGTCATTATGCGGGGGCGAAGGCCACGTACGTATACAAGTGGGGTGTCGGGCCCTATTTAGACGGACTTTTCACACAATCCAACTATGGCATTGTCACAAAGATGGGCGTTTGGCTCATGCCCATACCCGAGCATTTTGAAGCGTGCTACCTTATCTGCAATTCTGAAGAGCAACTTGGACCATTGATTGACGGCATGCGCCAGCTGCTGTTCACTGGCGTTTTTCAGGGTCCGATCAATCTGATGCATAGAAACCGTCTGCTACTTATGCGTCAACGGTACCCCTGGGAGGAGATGTCCGGGCGAACTCCGCTTCAGGAATCTGTCGCTGCACGGTTGGCGATCCAAAAAAATATCGGGACTTGGAATGGTGTGGGCGCGATATGTGGCAGTAAGACTCAAGTCCGGGCGGCGAAGCAGAGAATCAGGCAAATGTTCCGGGGCAAAGTCGATCGTGTGAGCTTTCTTTCCGATACCAAATTGCAGCTGCTGCAACGGTACCCGAACATTTTCGGTCTCCTCCTGAAGATGAACATCCCTGATATGCTCAAAATGTTGCAAGCTTCTTACGGCGTGTTGAAAGGCATCCCGACGGAAGTAGCGTTGTCGCTTGCATATTGGCGCAATAGGCGCACTCCATTGCCCGCCAGTGAAGTGAATCCCGCCCGCGACAAGTGTGGTCTCATGTGGTTTTCGCCTGTGATTCCTATGACTAGCGAACACGTGTTTGCGTTTCGACGCATTATCGAACCTATTTTCACCAAATACGGATTTGAGTCGTGCATAACATTCACGGCCGTCAACCAGCGCTGCTTGGATTGCACCCTGCCCATCCTGTATGACAGGGATGCTGCGAGTGAAGTGCAGAAAGCACAAGAGTGTCATTTGGAACTACTCCGCACCTGCAAGCAGCATGGGTACATTCCTTACCGTTTGGGACTGCAGTCGATGGAGCAGGAGACAACGCGAGATGATGTCTTTTGGAGTGTTGTACAGAAAATCAAATTGGCTCTGGATCCCAAAGGCATCCTAGCCCCCGGGCGCTATGCGGGATGACGCTGTAGTTTCTCGGCAAACCATTCCGCGGCTGGAATCATAAAGC
>QHXA01000187.1:4201-17937 GCA_003222755.1 Acidobacteriota bacterium | reverse complement strand
CCAACAATCCGGCGCTGATCCACATCGTTGCAAACCAAAAAGGAATACCAAGGCAATCCGGCGCCGGGTACGACCATAATCCAGTGGACACGCCGAACAGCTCAACCGTAAAGCCCAGCACCAGAGCATACACGGCGTAGTACACGTCAAATTTTGTGTGAAACAAAAAGAAGAGTAAAACCGTGGAAAAAATCGTCGCGATAAAAAGGATGTACGAGTTCGCTGAAAACAGCGAAAACACTATCGACGTGACGATAAATCCCGAGATGCTCTTCTTGTCAATGAGGATCTGTTCTTTTCGTCTCCCCGCTATGAATCGCTTCATGCTCAGGAAATAAAAACCCCACAAGAGCGGCTCATAATAGGGCATGAGCAATATGTCTTTAAATTTGAACTCAAACACTCCAGCCTTTAAGCAGACGTAATTCTGGAATAAAAAAAACAAGGCGGCCACGATAAATAGAATGAATTCCGCCCTACTCAACGGGAAACACAGTATTGACCAGGAAAGTACTAACAAAATCACTACCAAAACGCGGTTTGGAATGAAGTGCAAGGCGGCGATCGTACAAAGCAGTCCTAGAATGACTCGAATTTTTTGATCCTGGATCTGCGCAGGGTATTGCGAGGAAACACTGCTGTACGACCGGGCAGACACGTCGTAATACTACAATCTGAAACGGTCGCGGGGCGAAAAAAAGCGGGAACTAAGTCCCGCTTTTTACGAAATGCTGTTACGGCTTCGTTACTTCTTTCTTCGCAGCCACGCCAACCCCCCCAAACCAAAGCCGAGCAGCGTCAGAGTGCCCGGCTCCGGAATAACCGCCGGAGTAGCCGTGAAAACACGGGCCGGATCGTTGCTGCGCAGGCCTATTGTAGTTCCTGCCGTAGCATTGGTAGGTGAATCCCTTGTAATGAACCAATCTCCATTCAAAGCAAACGTCCAGGCACCCGGAGCTCCTACATTGACATTGGCAAAGCCATCGGCGCGGCCTTCACCTCCGCCGATCGTTGTCGGATCAATGTTACTCGAAATGGTCGTGATTGCATCCAAAGGCAGTACGCCACTTGCCAAATTGAGCCTAGCCAGGAATGTACCGCTCGTAAACTGACCAACGGTAGCTGCGTTTGGTGCGCAGGTCGTGCCGGCCAGACAGGCCGCCGAGATTGTGTCACTACCAGCGTCATGCCAATAGAAATCGATCGTCCCGCCGGTAGCGGTTGTCGGACCCGTGACCTGGATACCATAGAATATGCCGGTTACCTGACCTTGGCTGCCACCCGGACCGTCATCGGCAAAGATAACGGGCCCGCCTGAAATCTCCGTGTTGGCAACTGCAACAGCTCCAGCCTGTATGCTGGAAATGTTGAAAACACCCCAGTTGCCTTGTGTACCAGTAGCAGGAGCATAGCCGGGAACAACGAGTGTGTTCGTATTATTTACCTGCTCAATATTGTTAAACTGCATATAAATCGGCACACCTAAGGGGAGAACAAATGGAGCGGCGGCGGCCGTTCCCGTAATAGACAACACCACTAAAGCAGTTAGCACAATCCGTTTCATCGTCTTTGCTCCTTCTTCGGCAATATCCTGCGGCGATGGTAGCAACACACGTAAGTACTTGATAAAGCGGTGGAACGATCGGTCGTGAGCACGGTATTTTTGTAAAAAATTTGAACACAATTTCAGAAAACTTTACAGTACGTCCGCGAACAAAAAAAGCGTTGCACTCTCACGCCAGAGATGGGTGTGCGTCCAGATGTGACGCATGGCAACAAACCGAAGTAGGGATTTACAAAGTGCTGATCCCTGCATGGGAGGTCGACCGTATGCTTCGCCAATTTCGTATTCTCCGTTTGATCTTACGGGAGATGCTAACCCGTGAGCGCATCACGCGCTCTCCGGAACGTGCTGCCATGGACATCGAGGAGAGCGTTGAAGCTTTTCACGCTGAAGGCGAGTCGATGGGCCGTCTTCGACCACTGTATCACTTCAACGCGCTAGCGATGAGTCACCTCCTGCCTCCGGAGGCTAGACTTATAGATCTCGGTTGCGGCTCTGGGCAATACCTCCTCTATTTGGCCGAGTGCCGGCCAGATATTCAAATCATCGGGCTTGATGTTTCAGAGCGGATGATCCAGCTGGGGAACCGCTCAGTCGAACGCGGTGGGTTCACGGGAAGAGTAACGCTTCAACTGGGAGACATGACGCACTTCAAGCGCCAAGTTCCGGATTCTGTGGATGTCATCAGCAGTGTGTTTTCCCTTCACCATTTGCCCACAGTGAGCCATTTGCGCCGTTGCTTGAAGGAGATCGAATGTGTCGCATCGGTGACGGGATGCGCCGTCTGGTTGTTTGATCACGTTCGGCCGCGACATCCGGGAACCGCCGAAGAATTCCCATCGATCTTCACGCCGCAGGCCTCTCCCGTGTTTCAGCAAGATTCTCGGAATTCGCTCAGAGCAGCCTTTTCATTTAGTGAACTTGCGGGTTTACTCGACGAAAATCCTGTTGGCCCCTGGCACCACACCTGTTCCAAACTGCTCCGCCTGTATCAGGCCCATTGGCTTGAACGGCCGACGAATCATGGACACACCGGCCATGCACTCTTTTTGAAACCCGCGTTGTCCGGCCAAGGCATGCAAGAATTTCGGCAGCTGCGACAGATCTTGCGCGTGCCTTTTCTGGACAGGAATAGCGACGCTTAGAGAAACAGTTTAGCCGCTTATGGCCGTCGTAACGAGAACAAGATTCTCGTCACGACGGCCACGAGCGGCGTTGTGAGTTCTTGTTTTTAGTGGTGAGTAAATCTTTTCCGACTCAAAACTCACAACTCAGAACTCAAGAACTTCCGCAGCTGCGACAGATCTTGCGCGTGCCTTTTCTGGACAGGAATAGCGACGCTTAGAGAAACAGTTTAGTCAGAACTCTAGTCGTGTGGATTGTGCGCCAGCGGTTTCTAAGATCTGCGATTCTGAGAACGTAACCGGTGAAATGCTGGTCGTGAGCATTACGGTTGCAGCTTCTTACGGAGTTGTCCAATCTCATCATTGCCGGCGAGTTTCGGATCGAGCTCAAGGGCTTTCGCTAATTCCTGTTGAGCGGCGTCCTTTTCACCGAGCGCGGCGAGAACTGTGGCCGCATGAACGCGAACGTTCGCCACTTGGGGCGCGCCCTGGATTGCTTCTGCCAATAACCCTTTCGCCCGACGGTCATCACCAGCAAGGTGCACAATGAATCCGAGCGTGTCTGCAATACTGGGATTCCGGCCCGCAAGAGCATACGCTTTTTCTGCCAATGGGAGCGCCTCTTTGGGAGCGTTCCGCCGTACGGCAATTGCGTAAGCAAGATTGTTCAGCGCAATGACATTATCCGGTTGAATTTCCAATACGCGGCGGTACCGCTCAATTGCTTTGTCATATTCTGCGAACTGCTCATACAGGAGCGCCAGAGTTAGGGTCGGCGGACCCAATCGCTTGTCGCGTGCCGTTGCTTCTTCGAGAAGCTGGCGCATGCCTGCAAGATCCTGTTTGGCGAATTTGGCATCAGCTCGCATCAACAGCTTAATGGTTTCGAGATCCACGCGATCGGGATTCATAGCGGGCGATGAGACCACTTTCAGCCGCCAGGTTGAAAAGAACGTGGCGTTTTCTGTTGCTGAATCGATGCCTTTGTCAATCTGGTTCGATGCCAGTATTGTGGTCCGGAACGGTGCGCACAGCGGATCTCCGATCACGACCGTCTGCCAACTGAGGTAGGGCATCGCCAGATAGAACGCTTCAGCCAGGTTCGCTCCACCGAGGTAAGCGGAGAAAAGGACGTTGGGCCGTATCGTCGCGTCCAGATAGGGCTCTGCAACATGGCCGGCGATCCCAGTAATACCATCGCGGATGAGGTCGCCAGTGAGCGATTGATGCGATCCGGCATATTCTGTGGTTGCGTCTTCCCCCGCCGCCACTTTCCAATCGGATGGTGGTTCATTGAATGTTCTCGCGTCGGTGCTGAGGAACATCGCGCCGAGTGCGCCGTTGACGAATGCGAGATTGAAGTGTCTTTCGCGTATTGCCGGATCGTTCGATCCCCACGAATAATAACCCAACACGTTCTTAAGATTTTTCAACACGACGCTCGTCGTGTCGTAAACGACTCGGTTCGGCCCTACAGCGGACCGGAGGGCTTCAGCCGCGGACTTCAGCCACACATTCGCTTCTGATGCAGAGGATGCTCTATCATCCAGCGCCACTGAGCCTTCCCGAGATGGGCTTGAAGCACGATCGATCAATCCTTGAACATCAGCGACCGTATAGCCATCCAGCCGTGTGACGAGATAAATGTCGTAACTCTCATGCGTAAAAGGGGGTGGCGCTCCGGTTCGGTCTCCGTTGAAATAGGGATTATTGATTCTTCCGGCAGCCTGTATAGGTTGGCCCGTCATCTTGCGATAGAGAAGTGCGAGCTCGGAATCGACGCTGGCCACGGTTCCGTCCTGACCCGCCGTTCCGGAAATCCGGAGCGGAATTCCCTTTGTAAGCACGATATACAGGATTCGATCTTGCGCAAAGTTGCGCGTCAGCCAATTAGCAATCGGCGCTTCGATCTGACGCTCATAATCCGGCCGTTCGACGCTTTCAGTTGGGTTGAATCGTAACCGTAAGACGTTTTCGCGCGGGATTGCTCTTTTTTCGGCGTAGTAGGTTCCTATCTCGATCGATGCTGGACTGCCCTCATTGACAATGACCAACACGTTGGCTCCAGCCTGTGCGGCTGCTTCCCCGCATGCCGCAATTACAAAGCTGAAAGTGAAAAAAGCGATCGTAGTCACTAAGCGCATTTCGCGTATACTAGCACTCCATTTTTCAGACAGCGATCGAATTCTAAGACCGATGAAGAGACTTACCGAAGAACTGCCCGGGGTTCCGTACGTAGCTCCATTTGCAGCGTTCATCATTCTCCTCGGCGTCAAGAACAGTTTGGACATCAATGCAAACTGGGAATACCCAGTTCGGGTGGTTATTGTCTGCGTAATCCTATGGCTAGTCTCACGAGCCGTAATACCGAAGCGTCCGGCACGTCTGCTGAGCAGTGTGGTCGTGGGTATTTTCGTATTCCTAATCTGGATCGCGCCGGATTGGATTTGGCCCTTATATCGCAGTCACTGGCTCTTTGAAAATGCTGTGGTCGGCGCTGCGAAGACTTCATTACCAAGCAACGTGCGCGCCAGTCTCGGTTTTCTAGTGTTTCGACTGTTCGGGACTGCCATTCTGGTACCTGTTATTGAAGAGTTGTTCTGGCGAGGTTGGCTAATGCGGTACCTCATTAATGTGGATTTTCGAAAGGTTCCGCTGGGTACTTACTCTGCGACTTCTGTTTGGCTAACGGCGGTCTTGTTTGCGACCGAACATGGTCCTTATTGGGATGTCGGGTTGTGTGCCGGGTTAATTTACAACTCGTGGATGCTGCGGACCCGGTCTTTGGCCGACTGTATGATTGCGCACGCCGTCACCAACGCGTGTTTGGCAATTTATGTCATTGCCGGTGGACATTGGGAATATTGGCTCTAAAGCGTATTTTGCTCTGATGTCATCCATCGTCTTACATCGATCAAACAACTTGCTGTAAAAGTTTACAAACACCTTGACAAAAAATCTTACATATAGAGAATCGTTTTACTCCCCTCGATGGACCAAACATTGGGACTGAAAGGGCGGTAGCCTATTCTAGTGGTTCCCTTCAAATCCTTTAGGACAAAGAGTTTCTAGATTTTCCTTAGGCCCTTCGGTCAGCAACAACCTGGGTTCGGAACGATTTTTGCTAGCCGGAACGGATTTTTACTAAGGAGGGGCGTCGTAGGCGACACCCTACCACGGACATTGCACGGATGCGCAATTCCAGAACGGGGTCGGTGCGGCAATGTCGGTTCTTAAACGAAGAACGAAATTGGTCAGTTTTCGATTATCGGACGAAGAGTACGAAAAACTCCAGGATGCGTGTGTTGCAGAGGGTGCACGAAGCATTTCAGATTTCGCGCGCGCGAAGCTTCAGAAATCTTTTTGGGGTCAGGGGCAGAGTCTTGGCGTTCAGGCGACTGAGCCGGTTGGCGCCGGCACGAGAGAATTGATTGACGCAATGCGTGAGCTCAATCGGCAGCTAAGTCAGCTCGTCTCGCTTGCCCAGTCGGTGCCGAAACGTTGTCTTCTATCTCAACGGCTTCATCATCACGGCTTCATCAAAAATGACTGTAGGCGCAGTTCGAGTACCTACCTTGCGGGTCGGACTCGATCAAGCGATATCGGTGACCGATAAAGTCGATCCTACGCTGTGGGATGAATTTGTGCGCTCCCATTCCGGCGGGTCCCCATTCCACTTGATGGCCTGGCAGCAACTGATTCGCGAGACATTTGGGCATCAGCCTCTGCACCTCACGGCCATGACGTCTAATGGGGTGGTAGCCGGCGTCTTGCCCCTATTCCTCGTTCGCAGCCGGATTTTTGGCCGTCTGCTTGTATCCACGCCTTTGGCCGCCTATGGCGGAATCCTCGCCGACGCCGAGTCTGTCTCAAAGGCAATATTCGAGCGTGCTCTGGAGCTTGCTAAAGAGCTGAAGGTCCAGTTCCTGGAGCTTAGAAACTTTCGAAACACACTTCCCGTGGATTCGCTGGTCCGCAAAGACTTGTACGTGACATTCCGGACACAGCTAAAGGAAGACCCCGAATCGAACATGTTAGGTATTCCGAGGAAAACGCGCGCGGAGATTCGAGAGGGTATCCGCAATCAGCTCGAGTTCAGGGCGGATGCGATCGGGCCGTCACAATTCTTCGACGTGTACTCGCGAAGCGTCCGCGAATTAGGTACGCCCGTTTATCCAGAGCGATTGTTTGCAAATGGCATGCAGCAGTTCGGGCAGGACTGCAAGATCTTTTCAGTGCACTGGCAGGGTAAGCTGGTCGCTGCCGTCTGGACGCTTTTTTATGAGGACGAGGTGGTGCCATATTTCGGTGGTTCCATACGCGAATACAACCGGCTCGCCGTGAATAACTTCATGTATTGGATGCTCATGAAGTACGGCTGTGAACATGGCTACAAGATTTTTGATTTCGGCCGTAGCAAGAAGGGAACGGGGTCATTCGACTTCAAAAAACGCTGGGGCATGACGATGACGGAGCTTGCATATCAATATGGACTTGTGCTCCAGCAATCCATGCCGGATACTTCGCCACTCAATCCCAAGTTTTCGATGGGGATTCAGATCTGGCGACGCCTGCCACTGCCGCTAACACAGTGGATCGGCCCGATTGTGTCAAGACATCTCATCTAGGTTCCGGAACGGAAATGAACCTCACCCAGAATCCATGCCAGATCTCTACGCAGTAATGGGTCCCCTTGCTGAACCGATTGGTGCGAAGCGGACGCATTTTAAGGAATGCCACCGCCGGGATCTATACGTGCGTATTGATGGCGACGAACCCGTGGACTCCCTCTTCTTTGATGATCCGGATTTCACGTTGATTTGCCGTGCCGATTTGTTGGGATCAGAGCCGTTCATCAACACTGCTGCGCATTTGGGCAGGTTGTATCGCGAGCAGGGAGACCGATTCGTGTGCGGATTGCGTGGCGCATTCGCTATCATCCTGTACGATCACAATCAAGGCACGCTGAAGGCATGGCTGGATCATTTCGGCATCGAGCGGCTAGTCTTTGCGGAGTCGGACCATTCGTTGGTGATCAGTACGAATATACGATGGGTTTTGGCGGCGCACCGGCAACCGCCGGTCATCAGCCCGGCAGCGATACTGGAGTATTTGCAATACACCTGCATTCCTACTCCCAACACAATCTATCAAGGCATTTCGAAGCTTGCGCCCGGCCATCAGCTGATGTCACGTCCGGCGGTAACGACGCGCCCTTATTGGGACATGGCTTATTATGAAGGCGATGCCCGGCGATCGGAGAGTGTCTGGGCTAATGAGACCCGAAACGCTGTGCGTTCCGCAGTCGCGTCCAGCTTCGAAAACCTGGATGGCCCGAAAACTCTCGGCTGTTTCTTGAGCGGTGGAACCGATAGTAGCTCCGTAGCTGGGTATGTGGGCAGGCTGACTGCTGAGCCGCCACGGACCTTTTCGATCGGATTTGACGATCCGCGCTATAACGAAATCCAGTATGCCCGCATTGCCGCGAAGCACTTTTCTGCAGATCATCATGAATACTTCGTTAAACCGGACGACATCCCGTCAGTCGTTCGCACCGCGGTGCAGATTTATGACGAGCCCTTCGGTAATTCCTCGATCGTGCCGACGTATTATTGCGCTCGTCTGGCCGCAGAACATGGGATCACGCACCTGCTGGCCGGTGACGGAGGCGATGAACTTTTTGGCGGAAATGCCCGATACGCCGCCGACCGCATTTTTCAACAGTACAGCAGAGTTCCGCGATGGATGCGCCAGGGACTTCTAGAGCCGGGCGTGTCATGCGCTACTCGGTGGACGAATATTCCCTTCTTTAATTCGGCCGCAAGTTATGTGCGGCGTTCCAATATACGTGTGCCGGACCGGTATTTTTCCTATTCATTGATTTCCAGCGTTTCCACTCGAGACTTGTTCACCTCGGATTTTCTTGCGGTTGTCGCCGACCAGGATCCGCTGTCGACGGCACGGCAGCATTTCGATGGTGCACCGGCGCAAAGCGAGTTGAATCGGTGGCTGTACCTCGATTTGAAGATTACGATCGCAGACAACGATCTGCGGAAAGTTACAACGATGTCACGGTTGGCCGGTGTAACGCCCCGGTTCCCGTTCTTAGATCCTACATTGGCCGAGTTTACGGGAACAATTCCGCCAGATTTGAAAGTTCGCGGACCTCGTCTGCGGTACATCTTCAAAAAAGCGATGGAAGATCTGTTGCCGCACGACATCATCACGAAAAGCAAGCATGGATTCGGGCTGCCATACAGTGTCTGGCTAGCAGACTCGAAACAACTCCGTGATTTCACGTTCGATGTTCTCGGTGCAGCGCGATGCCGTCAGAGAGGCTACTTCCGTTCAGGCCTTCTCGACTGGCTCTGGTCACAGTATGAATCCGTGCATCGTGGGTACTATGGCGAGATTCTCTGGATGTTATTAATGCTCGAACTGTGGCATGTGGCGCACGCCGATGCTCGTCCCGGCGAGGAATGCCAACGAATGACCGCCATCTCTCACTTCAACTGATGCTGCATTCGATAGCTAAGGTTGCTGTTAGCCTAAACGTCGACGGCGTCACAAACAATCTTGTCGAGCGCCTTTACACGAATAAACGTAAGGTGAGCCCGCATTTGTCCAGGCGTTTCCAGATCTTGGGCTATCACAAAGTGTCGCCAGACGAGCATCCGTTTTTTGAGCCTCTGCCTCCGGACATCTTTGAAAAGCAGATGCAGTTTCTGAAGAGCTGTTACAGGGTCATGAGCCTGCAGGAGCTTGTTGATCGAAGTGCCCGGGGTGAGGTTCCGGAAAGAGCAGTTGCGATTACATTCGATGATGGGTATCGCGACAACTACGATTACGCCTTTCCGATTCTGAGGAAGTATAAATTCCCCGCCACAATCTTCCTTGCGACCGGCGCAATCGGGAGTGGGAAACTAATCTGGCACGACAGGATTTTCGACGCATTCCGATTTGCTACTGTGGATCGCGCCCGCGTAGAAGATGCCGCCGTACCTGAGTTGAAGCTTCAGACCGCCGAAGCCCGGCAGCGAAGTCTTGAATCGACCCTTGTGAGAGCAAAAACGCTCTATGGCGACCAGCGGCGAAGATTTATCGATGATATCGAATCCAAGCTACGGCCAGTTCTGCCCGAAGATGCGGATCAACGAATGTTGAACTGGGACCAAGTCCGCGAAATGCACCGAGCTGGCATTGAGTTCGGCTCGCACACGGTGAGCCACACCATATTGTCTCAGATTCCAAGATCAGAAATGAGTAAGGAACTTCGTGGTTCTAAGGAAGAATTGTCCGACCAGCTTGGGGCACCGATTTCGTCATTTGCATATCCGAACGGAAAAGCTACGGATTACAACAGTGAAGCGAAAGCGGTTATTCGCGAATGCGGGTACTCGTGCGCAGTGACGTGCTGTTCGGGTTTCAATCATGCTTTTTCGGACGTGTTCGAGTTGAAGCGTGGTCTGCCGTGGCAAAGAGAAATCGAGGTGTTCCGTCTCAAGTTCTTTCTTCAGCGCCATGGGTTGGCATCCTAAGGTTATGTGCGGCATCTGTGGGTTCATGTATTTTGAGAATGCTCCCGTTCAAGAGAGTGTAATCCGCGAAATGTCTGGTGTGTTGAAACACCGGGGACCTGATGAAGATGGCGTGTATATCGGCTCTGGAACAGCGCTCGGCCACCGCCGCCTAAGCATCATTGATCTCAGTTCTGGTCAACAACCGCTCTCCAATGAGGATGGGAAGGTCTGGATCAGTTTTAACGGCGAGATTTACAACTACCGCGAATTGCAAAACGAACTAAAGCTATCCCATACGTTTCGAACTCGAAGTGATACGGAAACGATCGTCCACCTCTACGAATCCTACCCTGAGACCTTTGTCGAAAAGCTTCGCGGGATGTTTGCTTTTGCACTCTGGGACGAACGGCAGCGCACGATGATTCTTGCGCGCGACCGGGTTGGTAAGAAGCCTCTTTATTACTACATCGATCGCGAGAAACTCGTCTTCGCCTCCGAAATTAAATCCATTCTTCGGCACCCCGGGCTTGACCTGAACATCGATGAACACGCGGTCAGCGATTACGTTTCGCTTGGGTACGTGCCGGCTCCAAAATCGATTTATCGCTCGATACGGAAGATCCGGCCCGGACATTACTTGCGGGTGCGTGCAGGACGAGTCGAAGAGATCCAATACTGGGATCTTCATTTCAACGACGCCGTGCGCCGATCCGAAGCCTATTGGCGAGAACAACTCGTGCAGGAATTCCGAACTGCTGTAGAGATTCGTTTGATGAGTGAAGTGCCATTAGGAGCATTCCTTTCCGGCGGACTCGATTCGTCCGCAGTCGTTGCGATGATGAGCAAGATTCTGGATCAGCCGGTCAAAACCGCAACAATTGGTTTTCAGGAAAGGCATTTTGACGAATCTGACTTTGGCCGGCAAGTCTCTCGTCATCTGCGGACTGAGCATCATGAACGAATTGTGACTCCGCAGAAGATCGACACGATCGAAAAGCTGGCTTGGCATTATGACGAGCCATTTGCAGATTCCTCGGCGCTTCCGACGTATTTTGTTAGCCAGGTAGCGCGTGAAAAAGTGACCGTAGCTCTGAGCGGAGACGGCGGCGACGAGAACTTTGCCGGCTATCCGCGGTACTTTATGGATCAGCAGGAAAACCGGATGCGGAGCTTGCTTCCCTTCGGCATCCGCAGGATGGTTTTTGGACCACTTGCAAGGATTTATCCGAAACTGGATTGGGCGCCCCGATGCATCCGGGCGAAAACGACATTTCAGAGTTTGGCTTTCGATCACGTGGAAGGCTATTTCGACAGCGTGTCGACTTTCCGGAAATACGAAAAGTCCTCCATTCTTTCGGAAGATCTCAAAAGGAACTTGGGCGGCTATGACACAACAGACATTTTCCGCGACTATTATCGGAGCGCTGGTACCTCTGATCCCTTGTCCCGGATTCAGTATCTCGACATCAAAACATATCTAACTGATGACATCTTGACCAAGGTAGATCGCGCCAGCATGGCCAACTCGCTTGAAGTGAGATGTCCCCTGCTGGATCACAAATTCATGGAACTCGTTGCATCGATACCATCTGATCTCAAACTGCGCGGCATGACGGGCAAATACCTATTCAAAAAGGCACTCGAAACCGAGCTGCCGGGTCACATTGTGTACCGGACAAAGATGGGATTCGGCGTACCACTGGCGTCATGGTTCCGTAACGGGATTCACGACTATGCGCGCGAATTCATCCTGGATCGAAAGGACCCCTATCTTTCTACCTCCTTCGTCAGGAAAATGTGGAACCAGCACCAATGCGCACCTGTGGAACGTGCTGATGTTTCGCCTGTGGCGCGAGAAATACCAGCACGCTGCGTAGGAATGCCGCGCACGATCCGCATCTTGCATGTGCTTCACGCCTTTTCAGCCGGAGGCCTCGAAAACGGCATCGTGAATATCATCAACGGCTCACCTGAGCACTTGGTCCATGAGTTATGTTTGCTGTCGAAAAGCGGCGAATTTGTTGAGCGGCTCGCACGTCCTGTTGTTGTGCACGAGATGAATAAAAAAAACGGAAATGGCCTGCAGGTCATCTTCAAGCTTCGAGAGCTTTTTCGGACGCGTGATGTTGACGTTATCCACACGCGGAATTGGGCCGCCTTTGATGCCGTAGTCGCGGCGTGCCTTACGCCAAAGCCCGTCCTAATCCACGGTGAGCATGGCCGTGACATGTCGGATCCTCGCGGTGAGGTCTATCGCCGGAATTTAGCGCGCCGCTTGCTGGCATTCCGTACAACAAAGTACGTGGCGGTATCGAAAGATCTGTACACGTGGTTGAAACAGACGGTTCGCATTCCGATGAGCAAGTTGGCATTCATACCGAACGGGGTTGATACGGAGCGGTTTTCCCCGGGCCGCGATTTCAATCTGCGAAAACAACTCGGAATCCGTGAGGACGAAGTTGTAGTCGGCGCGATCGGCCGGTTGGACCCGGTAAAGAATCATCAAGGTTTGGTGCGTGCCATTCAACTGCTGCAGGAAGAGGGGCAACGGGTGCGGCTTGTGATCGTCGGAGATGGCCCGCTTCGCCGCGAGATCGAGGAATGCGCGCAGGCGTTATTAAAGACTCCAAAGGCGCTGGTGTTAGGTTACAGGCCGGACGTCGAACGGCTCTATCGGGTATTCGATATGTTCGTGCTCAGTTCTTTTGCGGAAGGTATGTCAAACACATTACTCGAAGCTATGGCGTCAGGATTACCGATCGTTTGCACCGCCGTTGGAGGCAATGTAGAGCTGGTGGTGAACGAACAAACCGGTCTTCTGGTCGAGGCCGGTAAAGAGCGGGCCCTGGCGGAAGCGATTCAGAAATGTCTGTGTTCCCCCGCCGATCGTACGACGTTCGGCAGCAACGCCCGCCGTTTTGCCGTAGAGAATTTCTCGATACGGCACATGATCGATCGGTACACAGCCCTCTACGAATCCGTAGCGTAAAAACGTAATGAATATTCGAGTGATCGAAGATGTTCAGGAGTTCTTGGCGCTACGAGCCGAATGGAATCGTCTGCTGTCCCGAAGTTCGGGGAATACGATATTTCTCACTTGGGAGTGGCTTTCGTCTTGGTGGGAATCTTACGCCGGAACGGATGATGTCCTGCAGATCATTGTTATTCGAGAGAGAACCGGCGAACTCATTGGGATTCTACCTCTGTATCGTCGTGTCCAGCCGTGGCTGCCCTTCACGCGTATTAAGACGCTGCGGTTCATCGGCGATGGATCATGGGATAGCGACTACCTGGACGCGATTCTGATTGAAGGACGAGAAGAGGAAATTCTTGCTTCGGTGTGGATGTGGCTCTGTTCCCAAAGATCATGGGACCTGCTTCAACTGACCGGCATTCCAGAGACCTCAAGTACGTGCCGGTGGATAAAACGCACCACCGAAGAGCCGGAATTCGTGTCTTGCGCTGAAGTGAGCCCCTGTCTGGTAACGGATTTGCCAGAATCGTGGGACGAGTATCTCTCCTCGCTTA
>QHXA01000187.1:0-4141 GCA_003222755.1 Acidobacteriota bacterium | reverse complement strand
TACACGGTGCGGTTCGGGGCTGTTGAGACTGAAACGGATATTAGAACAGGCCTGCAAACCTTGTTCGAGCTGCATGGAAAGCGATGGAATGGCAGGGGAGCTGAAGGAGTTTTCCGCAATCCTGCGAAGCGGCGTTTCTACGAACGTTTCACCCCGCTTTTTCTGGAGCGGGATTGGTTGGCTTTTGATTTTCTGGAGCTGAACGGACGCGCCGTCGCGTGTCAGATTTGTTTCAGGTATCACGGGACGCAATTTCTCCTGCAGGAAGGATTCGATCCTGAATTTGCGTCTGAAAGCGTGGGAATTGCTTTGCGCGCGATGGTGCTGAAGAAGGCAATTGAACAAGGCGTCCGGCACTATGACTTTCTTGCAGGGGTGGGAAGGCATAAGACACAATGGCAGACTCGTATGAAACATTGCCATACGATCTCATTCGGTCCGAGAACAATTCAAAACACCCTGTATTTGAGGGTTCCCATTTTAATGGACGCCTTGCGTGAACGCGTCAAAATGCTCCTTCCCGCCAAAGTCCTTGAGATGCGCCGAAGGTTAGCGGCTTCCTGAGAGCGATGGCGTATTCCGGCACTCTGGTGAGTGAGCCAAACTTTGAGTTTCAAGATGCCCGACGACTCAGGGTTCTCGTCTATACGACGCTGTTCCCGAATTCGATTAATCCGTTGGCGGGGCACTTTGTTCTCGAACGCATGCGATACCTCCTCAGGTTTGTGGACATATCCGTTGTCGCTCCGGTTCCCTATTTTCCGGCATGGATTCGTTTCAACCACCGGTGGCTGGACTGGGCACGCGTTCCTCGGGCAGAACACTTCGGCGGATTTTATGCGCGGCATCCCAGATACTTCGTCTTTCCAAAGTTGGGTATGGCTACTCATGGCATATCGATGTTCGCTGGAAGTTTCCGTCAGGTGTGTGGCCGCCTGAATGAGGACGAGTACGATCTAATCGATGCACACTACGTTTATCCAGATGGCTTCGCCGCGGCGATGATCGCAGGCGTTCTCAAGAAACCGCTCGTCGTTTCCGCGCGCGGTTCAGATATCAATTTGTTCCCGCAGTTTAGAGTGATTCGTCCGCTGATACGGCAAGTCCTACGGCGCGCAAATGGTTTGATTGCAGTTTCGCATGCTCTGAAAGAAGTCATGATGCGGCTTGGGTGCCGCAGTGACAATCTGGCCGTTATTGGAAACGGAGTCGACCCGCGTAAGTTTATGCCTCAACAAAGCCTGAGGATGCGTCAAGACCTTGGCCTGGCGAACGACCGTCCGATTGTGATCGCCGTTGGCCGGCTGGATGAAAACAAAGGATTCCATATTCTCATTGAGGCCGTGGCGCGTCTCCGATCTGCAGGATTGAACCCGATACTTGTCATTGTGGGAGAAGGGCCTCGTCGCTCTCGCTTGCAGAATCAGATTCGGGATTCGGGACTGAACGAAAACGTCAGGCTGATTGGGACTGTACCTCACGATGAACTTTCATCGTGGTACAACGCGGCCGATGTGTTTTGTCTCGCAAGCTCACTCGAAGGCTGTCCTAATGTCGTTTTGGAAGCCATGGCCTGCGGCCGCCCTGTGGTGGCAACGCGGGTTGGCGGAATTCCGGAACTAGTCGTGTCTTCCGCGTTGGGCACGCTGGTGGAACGCAACCCCGAAGCTTTCGAGGCCGCATTGCATGCCGCATTCTGCCGGCAGTGGGACCACGATGCTATCGCCGCCCATGCTCGATCGCATGCCTGGGACAACGTCAGCGTCCAGATCATGAATGTTTACTCCAAAGCGATAGCGCAATTCCATGCGAGAGCCTAAGGTGAAAAAGCCCGCGGCTTTCAGCCCGGTGTTCGTCATGAATACGTATTACACCGGCATCGGTATAGCGCGGAGCCTTCATGGGTATGGAGTCGACGTCTATGGCCTGTCTTCGGAAGCGGATGCACCGGGGATACGATCAAGATTCTTTAAAGGCATTTACCATGTCCCCAATGGCCGTGATGACCCTAAAGCACTTTGCGAAAAGCTGATCGAATTGCGAAGACGGCACGATGATGCTCCGATCATTTTCCCTACGCGTGATTTTGATGTGAAGTTTCTCCACGATCATCGAACCGAACTCAGTTCGCTTTACCGCATTCCTCAGAACTCTGCGGTCGAACGCCTGTTGGACAAATTTGTTCTGTTCAAAATCGCAAAGAGCCATGCCATCCCAGTTCCCGCGACTGTCGTTTGCAATTCAGTGGAAGAGATCACTGCCGCATTGTCAATCTTGCGATTTCCTCTGGTTGTGAAGCCTCGCGTCGCAACGCAGTGGAGGCAAAAGGGAACATGGGAGGCTGTCGGCGCGCGCAAGGCGTTCCTCGTGAACAGTGCACAGGAATTGCGGACGCAATACCAGCAAATATCAAGCGTTAGTCCGGAGGTAATGATCCAGGAATACGTTGAGGGCTCCGATTGTGATATGCTGTTTCATAAATGAGAAGCACGAAATCCAGGCTTACTTCACCGCGAAAAAGCTTCGGCAGAACCCACCGCTTTTTGGTACGGGCTGCGCCATTGAGACGACAAATGTTCCGGAAATCGTCCCGCTCACATACCGCCTACTGCGGGCAGCTGGCTATACCGGCATCGCGGAGGTGGAGTTCAAACGTAACTCTTCTGACGGAAACTGGTTTCTCATTGAAGTGAATCCCCGGCATTGGGATCAGCACGAAGTCGGCGCGCATATTGGAGTGAATCTTTCGTGGATTGCATATCAGCACATGATTGGACGCCCATCAGCCTCTCCACTCCCGGTGAACAAAGCCGCCACACAATTCAGGTGGATCGCAGAGACAGAAGCGCTGATGTTGGTATTACGAAACGCGTACACGCAGATTCAAGAAAACCGACGGGTCGAAGGTTCTTTCAGTCAGCGGCTCTCCAGCCACTTTCGAACTATTCGGACATTCCTTTTCGAGGTTGCGTTTCTGCTGAAGGGCAGAAAAGTCTTTGCGATCCTCGATCGGCGCGATCCATTGCCCGGCATTCTGCTATGTCTTCGCACGGCACGGGAGCTATGCGAGATGGCGGCGCGCCACTTTACAACCCACTCGCGTACTCGGCACGCGATAGTCGACTGACAGCATGAAGAGTGAGACGCAGGCCGGCAATCTGGCCATCTGGGAACGTGACGCCCGGCATCTGCTCCTGTTGCAGCCATTCATGGACAGTGTGATCGTCGGCGGCGAGGGTTGTTTCCTGATTGATGCCGAAGGCCGCCGAATATTGGATCTCGCAGCCGGACAATTCTGCAGCATACTCGGACACAGTCATCCTCGGTTTATCGCGCGTCTGCAGGAGCAGGTTGCAAAGGTTGTACACCTTGGCGACCAGTATGTGTCGCCGGGCGTGCTCCAGGCCGCCTCCCGACTGGCATCGAAGGCGCCAGGTGACCTGACGAAGGCCGTATTACTTTCGACAGGATCAGAAGCCAACGAATGCGCGATGCGAATGGCTAAGGCCGTTACGGGTCGCACCGGAATGTTGGGTTTCGCGCGCGGTTATTACGGAATTTCTCTCGCCACGCGTAATCTCAGCTCCATTTCGGATCATGCTGGAACGTTTGACTTTCAACCGGCTCCAGCGAATCAGGACAAGTTGATCACGCCCACGTGCAATCGTTGTCCGATTCAGAAGGAGTATCCGTCGTGCAACATCGCATGCCTCTTGACGCCTCCCTCGATTTTGTTTCACAGCGTTTAGAGAATATCGCAGCGGTAATCGTTGAGCCGGTACTCTCAGCAGGCGGCATGATATTTCCGCCCAAGGATTATTTGCAGAAGCTCTGGGCGAGGGCCAGGAAATGCGGCGTTCTGTTCATTGTCGACGAAGCCCAGACGGGCTTCGGACGGTGCGGGCAATGGTTTGACATCCAAAGTTATGAAATCGAGCCGGACATCATGGTCCTGTCGAAAACTGCTGGAAACGGATATCCCGCCGCAGCGGTAATCGTGTCGGACGATGTTGCTCAGAAGCTCGAGCAAAGTTTCTTTACGCACTTATCTAGCCATCAGAATGATCCATTGGCAGCGGCGGCTATCCTCGCTGTGATGGACACGGTCGAGGATGAGAACCTCGTCGAGCACAGCCGGCAA
>QHXA01000905.1:3694-4258 GCA_003222755.1 Acidobacteriota bacterium | reverse complement strand
AAGTACGAACTGCCGGGGTTTAAAGTCCTCGTGCGCGAAGGCATTCAAATCTCCGCGGGTTTTACAGCCACGCTCAACATCACGATGGAGGTAGCAACCGTTGCCGAAACGGTTACGGTGCAGGGTGATTCTCCGATCGTCGATACGACGACGGCTTCAGTCGCCACAAACTTCAATCCGATGGCGATTGCTGTTATACCGAACGGCCACGACATTTTCTCTGTCTTGGCCCTGACGCCAGGCGTGCAAATGACGGTTCCCGATGTCGGTGGCAGCGAAGTGCGCCAGCGGCCGAGCTTCCGTTCTTACGGGAGTACATCGCAGTGGAACGTCATTGATGGAGCGATCGTAACGTCACTTCTCTATCAGGATCCGGACTCGTATGCAGAAATGCGATTCGCCTCGGCCAGCAAGGGAGCCGAATCGCCGGTGGCGGGGTCCTACAACACGTTCGTGATTAAGAGTGGAGGTAATCAATTTCACGGGTTGGTGTTCGCCGATTGGGAACCACTCAAATTACAGAGTTCGAATCTATCGCAGGATCTAATTAATCAGGGTGCGAAG
>QHXA01000905.1:3060-3680 GCA_003222755.1 Acidobacteriota bacterium | reverse complement strand
GATACAAAGCATTTCATGCGGATGCCGGCGGCCCTGTCATCAAGGACAAGTTCTGGTGGTTTTGGGGCATGCGCAATATCAATTCCGACGTAAACCTGATCGGATTCACGAACGCGCAGACGGGCCAGCCCGCAATCGCCCCCACAACACTTCAGAACCAGACCGCAAAACTGAGCTACCAACTCAACAGCAAAAATACACTTTCGTACACGATGCAGTGGGATCGGAAGTACCAGCCATATGTGGTCACGGCCGCCACCGCAGCGTTCGTCAATACGGACTCGGTTCAAATTCAGGACAATCCGGAATGGGTTCAGTCCCTCGTGCTGAATTCGGCGTTATCGGCACGATCAACGCTGGAAGTCCGGTTCGGTGAATTCGGATGGAAGTTTCCCAGAGTGGCCCGCGTTGATGAGTTACCGCGCATGGATCAGACGACGCGTCTGATGCGCGGCAGCCCTCCAATCTCAACGATCGACCGGAGCCATCACAAGAATATCGACGTCGTTTACTCCGTCAACACATCGAAGGGTCATCTCGGGACTCACAACATTAAACTCGGCTATGGCGCGCTTTGGGAGGGCGCACCGTACACACGCTTCGCCGGTTACCACGACAAC
>QHXA01000905.1:505-3035 GCA_003222755.1 Acidobacteriota bacterium | reverse complement strand
CGGCATTCATCGAGACGTACGACACGCCGTTCACGATATACAACAACTCCATGCAGCATTCCGCGTTCGTGAATGATTCATGGGCTTATCGCCGAGTCACATTCAATTTCGGAGTTCGATACGACGCATTTCAACCGTGGTATCCCGCTCAGGGAAAGACGGGTGCGGGACCGTATCAACAAAGGTTTGAAGTGAAGGAATTCAGGTTTCATTGGCAGGATGCATTCCAGCCTCGAACCTCATTGATCTTCGATGTCTTTGGTAACGGACGCACGGCATTGAAGGTCGCTTATGGACGATATGTGTACAACGCCGGCTCCATCACCAATGCGGCTTCGACCATGGCCGGACAGGTGAATCCGATGGCGTTGACGACGATCCGCTACCGTTGGGATGGCAAGTTGCCCTTCGTACCTGATCCCTCGCAGATCGTCTCCGTGACGGGTGGCGTGAACCGCCGATTGGATCCCAAACTCGAGCTTCCCTACACTGTCGAATACATGGGCGGCATCGACCAGCAGCTCATGCGAGACATGACGGCACGGTTCACTTTTGTCCGGAAGTTTGAACGGAACCGGTATCAGCTCCTGAATACGGCCATACCGTTTTCGGCATACAACATTCCGGTGTCGTTCAGGGACACTGGCCGTGACGGTTTGGCGAATACCGCCGACGATCAGGTGCTGACGCTCTGGAGCCGGCAGGCATCGTTCAACGGTCTTCGCGACGATCTCCTGACCAACGATCCCGCGAATAGTTCCAGTTTCACCACGTTTGACTTTGAAGTCGTTAAGCGGTTTTCCAAGAAGTGGCAAATGGTCACTGGTTTCGATATCAATCAGTACAAGACCTGGCGCTTCGCGGTGGCCAATGGTCATGACATCCAGACGGATACAACCGGACGAGCGCAGGATCCGAATCTTCTTCTTTACAACAACGGCCTGAACTACTGGCATTGGCAGTACAAAGCGCTGGGAAGCTATGAACTCCCCGCGGGAATCACCAGTTCGGCAACCCTGCGGATTACAAAGGGCGAGCCTTATGGCCGAACCGTCATTAGCTCGGGATTGAATCAGGGGACGTTGAACCTGAACGTGGAACCTGTCGGAACGTTCTTCTATCCCCCAGTTAAGATTTTCGACCTAAGGGGCGCAAAGAGCTTCAGGTTGGGCGAAAACTTGGGCAAGATCGAGGGCATTGTCGATCTGTTCAATGTGTTTAATGCATCCACCATCCTGAGTGTGAACACCCAGACCGGCCGCGATGCAATCGGCCCGACGTTTGGACGCGTGCTCCAGACGTTGAACCCGCGGATTGCCCGGCTCGGCGTGCGCTGGACGTTTTAGTCAAGCTGAATAGGAAGAAGGGATCGGGCCGCCACAATACACAGGCGGGCGTCAGGCGGGCGTTTACGTGTCAATGCGCGTGCGGGACAGGACGGGAAAAGGGCAGAGCGGTAATGGACGATCAGGACGCGGTCATTGACGCCAGCAGTACGTCTGAATTGCAGGAAAGATTTACGCCGTCACGGTGTTGACGTGATCCTCGGGGCCGAGCCCATCCCTTTGAACGCGTACTTGTAATAACGCTGTCCGTTGTTGACTTCGCCGAGGAAGAGGTTGCCTTTCGAGTCGGCCGCGACGCTGTGGATATGAAAGAACTCCCGCGCGTTGTGTCCCGCGTGGCCGCCAACCGATGAGACGATCTCCAACGTCTGCCGATTCAGCACGCGAATCGCTTTGTTGGAGCCATCCACGACATAGAGGAACTTCTGCTCCTTGTCGGGGGACGCCGCAAAAGCGTGGACGGTTCCCTCATTCTGGAGCGTGTTCTTCGAGATGAAGACTTCCTTGATGAACATCCCGTCCAACGTGAACACCTGGAGACGATTGTTCGAACGGTCGGCGACATAGACTAGATCGTCGTTTGTCACCAGCACAGCGTGAACAGGATTGTTGAAAGCTTGCTGGGGAGGCCCCTGAACCAGTTGCGCGCGCGGCGGGAATTTGAGGCTATCATCAGGTCTCTTGCCGTACGCGCCCCAGTGGCGTTTGTAGGCGCCGGTATCAGCGTCAAAGACGACGACGCGATGGTTGAAGTATCCGTCGGCGACGAACAGTTCATTGGTTTTCCGGTACACGAACAGGCCCGCAGGTCCCCCGAGGTTTTCGGTGTCGTTGCTTCCTCGGTTTTTTCCCGCGTGGCCAATCTGCATGAGGAACTTTCCCTTATTCGTGAACTTCAGGATCTGGTTGTCCTCTTTCGCGTTTCCGCTCAGCCAGACGTTATCCTTGTCGTCGATGAAGATTCCATGCTCGGAGGTTGGCCACTCATAGCCCTGCCCTGCGCCGCCCCACGCCTGGAGGAACTTTCCGTTCGTGTCGAACTCCAACACGGCTGGCGCCGGAATGCAGCACTCGGCCTGTGGCGGGACGAGCGAGGCGGCTTTCTCGCCTTCAGGAATTGTCGCCGGGCGGTGAAAGACCCACAGGTTATCGTGCGAATCGACGGCGAGACCGCCAACTTGCCC
>QHXA01000905.1:0-358 GCA_003222755.1 Acidobacteriota bacterium | reverse complement strand
TTGCCCCTCATAAGCCACTCCTTTGTGTCAGCACGTAGAGGAACGCCACAAAGAGTGTGCCTCTTTGTGGCTAATTTCCCCGTGCAAGTGGCGGCCTGCTACTTGCAGACTGCGATCATCGTGAGACCACTAGCCTTGAGGACATCCTTATCCTTTTCCTTCGCCAGCGTGCCAGTGATCGTGACCTGATGATTATTCGCATGGCGCGCCAGCAGTGCGGCATCGCCTGTGACGATGGTTTCTTTGCCCGTCTTATCGTCCTTGATGACGTAGTGATCTGCATCCGCGCCTTTGTTGAAGCATCCGGTGATACTCACCGAACCCGAATCCTTCTTCTCTTGACCGGCGATCGCCAGAG
>QHXA01000186.1:7171-7435 GCA_003222755.1 Acidobacteriota bacterium | reverse complement strand
AAGCTATTCAACAGCGCGTCGCAGGTCGTGCTCGTGCGAGACGGCGACCGCACCGTGCTCACGATGGCTAATGACTTTAAGGGTGACCCAAAGGAATTTGCCGTCGTTATTCCGGTGCCAACGGTGATTCAACGGGACCAGATTCGCGTGGCCGATCGCGCGTTGCTGGAACACATCGATGCGTATTCAGCGCCGCGGCTCGTGGAATACTTCGACAACAATCCATGCCAGCCTGTTAGGTTATTCGCTATGGAGGCCCTCCGA
>QHXA01000186.1:0-7133 GCA_003222755.1 Acidobacteriota bacterium | reverse complement strand
TGGAAGCACAATACACGATCGGCGAATACGATATCCTCATTCTCTCCGCGCGCGAGAGCACGGGGCTCGAAACGTGGCTGCGGCAAAACAACTACCGCATCCCTGCGGGCGCATCGAACGTGCTCATGAGCTATATCCGGCAGAACATGAAATTTTTCGTCGCGAAGGTAAATCTGGCCGAGCAGTCGAAACTCGGATACTCGATGCTGCGGCCGATCCAGGTGGAATATGAGTCGCCCAAGTTCATGCTCCCGATCCGGCTCGGGATGGTCAACGCAAACGGTCCTCAGGAACTTTTCGTATACGCTCTCTCTCGCCGTGGTCGCGTGGAGACAACGAACTATCGCACTGTCATGCTGCCAACAGGCATGGACATTCCGGTTTTCGTCAAGAACCGTTTCTCGGACTTCTACAGAGCGATGTTCTCGGAGCAGGTGAAGAAGGAAGACATGCGCACCGTGTTCACCGAATATGCGTGGGACATGGGCTTCTGTGATCCGTGCGCAGCCGATCCGCTGTCTCCACAAGAGCTCAGCAGACTTGGAGCCGGCTGGGCTGAGGCCGCTTCCGGTCCATTTGCACGAGGGCCGCTTCCCGGGGCTGCACGCCAGCAAGTTTTTCTGACACGATTGCACGTGCGCTATGACAATGCACATTTCCCTGAAGACCTGGTGTTTCAGGAGACGGGAGATCGTTCCAATTTTCAGGGCCGCTACGTCCTGCGCCATGCCTGGACGGGAAACGATACTTGTCCTGCCGCAGCCGATTATCGGCAGCAACTCCCGCAACGCTACAATAACGAGGCCCTCACGCTCGCATCATTGACGGGCTGGGGGCTTGAAGATATTCGGCGACAGATGGGGGCAGGCGCGCAAGCAAGGTAGCCCGCGTTGCCGCACCGCGGAGCGGTGCCAGCGCGGGCTACAGTCCGTGACTACATACTCGATGTGACAGTTTCGTGGTATTCTTCCGGAGAACATGACTAGCAGAACGTTCACACTCCGCTTTACAGCGTTTCTCGTCTGGTTGTGCTTTCTGGCCGTTCCCAGCTTCGCCGCATCACAGCACGCGGCTGGCCTCGAGAGTCTCCCGGTATTTTCCGACTTCGATGGCGACCACAAACTCGATCAGGCCGAGTTGTTCTCGAATGGCGCCCAAAAGAGCATCCATGTCTCGCTCGGAAAATTCGCATGGAAGTCTCTTTATTTCGATTCGGGTGTCCAGGATCGCGGCCATTTAGTCTCCGGCGATATTGACAGCGACGGCGACACGGATTTGGTCTGGGTTTCCCAAAGCTACCCACGGACGTTGGTCACATGGCTAGGCGATGGCCGCGGGAATTTCTCTATCGCCATGCGACATGATCAGGCGCGCCTGCAAGCGCTGCTGCAGCCGCGCCAGCAGACGCGAGTCGCCGGCGATTCTGACGATCGCGAGTCGACGTGCGTTCTCCAAACCGCACCAGTGGTTGTTCTGCAGGCAGGCATGGCCCTCTTCGATGACATTCGCTCCGAGCGGTGCACAATAGCCGCTCAGCGATGGGGCGTTTCAGCAGCCTGTCTATCCGTTCTCCGCAAGCGCGGACCTCCTTCGCATCTCGCCTAAAGATCATTCCATTTTCGAGTGGCTCGACTGTTGGGCGTCTGACTGCCTGCGATGTCGAACCTGAAAATCAGAAAAATCTAAGGTGTGACATGTTGAGAAGCGATTGCCATCGCCTATTTGGCGTGTGCGGAATTTTCTTGATGTTTATTTCGCAAGTTGACGCGCAATCCGCGGCCAATCTGGTGCCGCGCCAGCTCACTCTTGCGCAGGCCGAAAACCTCCTGATCGAACGAAATCTCATGGTAATGGCGGCACGATATCAGGTTGAGGCGACCCGTGCGGCGCGTTTAATTGCCGGCTACAAGCTCAATCCGACGTTGACTGTCGGCGCCGAGCAAATCCCGTTTTATTCACCGTTACCCGGCTCGTTTCCTCGGTTTCTCAAGACAAATCCCGATGCGGGAGCCAATCCGGTATACACATTCCGATTCGATCAGATTCTGGAGCGCGGGGGTAAGCGAGAGTTTCGGACCGCAGCGGCGGAAGAGCAACTCAAAGCCTCCGAGGCCCAGATGCTGGATGCGGTTCGTACACAGGTGTTCCAACTGCGCCGCGCCTTCACCGCCGCCACTCTTGCGCGGGAAAACTTGAAGCTGGCAGAGGAAACCGAACGGCAGTACACGCAGACGCAGACTCTAACGCAGGCGAAGGTCGATCAAGGTGATATCGCACGCGTCGAACTTTACCGCGTCGGCGCGGGGCGGCTGCAGTATCAACAAGCGGTCTTGCAGGCTCGGACCGCCTATGATGGCGCGATTCGAGACCTGCTCAATCTTCTGGGTGCGCGGGAAGGCGATGTCTCATCGTCGATTGCAGAGACGACTAGCCTTCGTCCCATGGTCGGGGCCGCGCCCCAGATGCCCGATTCGCTTCGCAATGCACCGCTGGAGATCCTGGCCGGCTTTGATGACCGTCCAATTTCGCAAAGCCTGAATCAACTTCGGGCCTTCGCTTTAGCCGAACGGCCGGACGTGCTCGCCGCGCGCCATCTGCTCGCGTCAGCTGAAAGCAACGCTCAACTCGCCTTTGCTCAGCGTATGCGCGACGTCGATATCGGATACGAGTACCAGCGGGTCGGCAGCGACCATTCGGCAGGTATCGTGGTGCAGGTCCCGCTATTTATTCACAACGATCAGCGCGCTGTTTATAACCAGGCCGAAGCCCAAAAGCGGGCGGCTGAGGCACAACTGAAACAGGCAGAACTCCAGGCCGTTACTGATGTGGAGAAGGCATATCAGTCATATCTCTCGGCGCGTCGAGTTCTGGATTTGTATAGCACGGAGAACCTGGAGCAGCTCCAGCGGCTCCGCACGGTAGCGACCGTCAGTTACAAAGAAGGCGCGTCAAGCCTGTTCGAGTTGCTCGATGCGCAGCGCGCGTACAACGCAGCGATGACGGCATACAACCAAGCACGCTCCGATTATCAACTGACGTTATGGGATTTGGAACAGGCCACAGGCCGCTCATTGCGGTGAGGGGCGGAAGATGCGGAAGCGCACCGCGGAGCGGTGCTCGGAAATTAGCCAGGGGTACGCGTTTTTGCGTACCCCTGGAATACGTCGACAACTCAGGAATCCGCACCCTGAAAACAGGAGATCAAGCTTATGCACACTGAAAACCGCGGCCGGTATGGGGCAATCGTCATCGTCGGTCTCGTAGTCGTCTTGGTCGCCGCTTTCACGGTTCGCCGTCAGGATGCGCGAACAGACCAGACTCCGGCGCCGCAAATACCGAAATCATCAAATGACGTCATCGAAGCAACACCGGAACAACTGAAACAAATTCGTGTCGAAACCGTGCGCGATCAGTTCATCGACCTGGATTTGGAAACCACAGGGAAAATTGGTTTCAACGAGGATCGGATGACTCCCGTATTTGCACCCTATGGCGGCCGTGTCGTGGAAGTTTTGGCGAATAAAGGCGACGTGGTGAAAGTAGGCCAACAGTTGCTCATCATCGAAGCGCCGGATCTGGTTGCGACAGTCCACGATTTGGCCGAAGCGCGCGCGGATGCGGACAAGGCGAAAATCGCGCTCGACATCGCGGACAAGGGCGCCGAGCGTGCGCGGAACCTGCACTCGCTCGAAGCTCTCGCGACCAAGGAACTACAAGCGGCCGAATCCGATCTCGCGCGAGCGCGCGAAGATTACCGGCGCGCCACCGCCGCCGTCTCGGTCATGCGGAATAAACTGTCGCTGTTCGGAAAGAGCGTAGCCGAAATCCGGCAGTTCGAAGAATCTGTAACCGATCAGATCGACCGCCGCGTCGAAATTCGGGCACCGCTTGCGGGAACCATCGTAGAGCGCAAAGTCGGCCCGGGGCAGTACGTCAAGCCAGATACGCCTGACCCGCTTTTTATCATCGGGGATCTTTCGAACGTCTGGGTGAACGCCGATGTTTATGAAGCGCACCTCCAGCAGGTCCGCGTCGGAGCGCCGGTTACGATAACGGTCGCTGCATATCCGGATCGGGAATTTCCGGCGCGAATTTCGGCCATCAACCCGACCGTCGATCCGACCACACGCACAATCCGTGTGCGATGTTCCGTGCCTAATCCTCAAGGTCTGCTCAAGCCGGAGATGTTCGCCAGTATTCGCGTCGGCAAGACCATCAAGCGCAAAGTACCAACCGTGCCTTCAAACGCGGTTCTGACGCAGGGCCCCGAGTCCTTCGTCCTGCGCGAGGAATCCGCAGGCCGATTCCGTCGGCGTGCAGTGAAATCGGGACGCGAGTTTCAAGGCTACACCGTCATCGAGGAGGGCCTCGCCTCAAATGACCGCGTCGTAACCAGCGGCGCTCTGCTGCTTAACAACGGCTTGGGTGGGAAGTAGCGGAATTAACTCACATGATCAAACGTTTTGTCGCTTTCGGCTTGGACCAACCATTCTTCTTAATTCTGCTCGTTGCTTTGTTCATCGCGGGCGGAATCGCAGCATTCAGGTCATTGCCCGTTGAGGCTTTTCCGGATGTGACGGACACGCAGGTTCAGGTGATCACGCTCTATGCGGGCCGCGCCGCTGAGGAGGTCGAGAAGCAGGTAACGATTCCAATCGAGATTGCCCTCAGCGGTATTCCGCACTCGGTGCGATTGTTTTCGCATACGCAATTTGGCCTCTCGTTCATCGCCGTCACATTTGACGATGCCGTCGATGCTTATTTCTCCAGGCAACAGGTGCTCGAGCGTTTGCGCGACGTAGACCTGCCCGCCGGCGTATCGCCAGAATTGGGACCTCTGGCCACGCCAATCGGCGAAATCTACCGGTACCGGCTCGGGGGCGATCTGCCACCAACGGAAATGCGCACGATCCAGGATTGGATCGTCGCGCGCCAATTAAAGACAGTGCCTGGCGTGGCAGATGTCGTCACGTACGGTGGTTTCGTCAAGCAATATCAGGTGGAGCCGGATCTTCCAAAAATGAAGGCGTACGGCATCACGCTTCAACAGCTGTTCACCGCACTCGACCGTGGCAACGCCAATGCCGGAGGCGGTTATGTGGAAAAAGGCGAGCAACAGTACCTCATTCGCGGAATCGGTTTGCTGAAATCCGCCGCCGACATCGGCAATATCGTTGTCACACAGCGAGGCGGAACGCCGCTCCTCGTCCGCGACATCAGCAACATCGAAACCGGCGCGATGCCGAGGCAGGGACTAACGGGACAGGACAAGGAAGACGATATCGTCACAGGACTCGTGCTGATGCGTAAAGGCGAGAATCCGTCCGAAGTATTGAAAGATCTCAAAACCAAAATTGATGCGCTCAACTCGACCGTTCTACCCAATGGCGCAGAGATTGTCCCGATTTACGATCGCACCTGGCTTATAGACACCACGCTGCATACCGTCTTCAGGAACCTGACCGAGGGCGCACTCCTTGTGACTGCCGTGCTGTTGGTTTTCCTTGGCAGCGCGCGCGCCGCGTTGATTGTGGCGATCATGATCCCTCTTTCGCTACTTGCTACATTTACCGGCCTCACGTTGCGCGGCATTCCGGCCAATTTGCTTTCATTGGGCGCCATGGATTTCGGCATCATTGTGGACGGCGCGGTGATCGTGGTCGAAAACATATTCCGCAAGCTCGCTGAACACTCCACACACCAGCCGGAATTCAAGCGCGATCGCAACGCGTTAAAGACCGTCATCCTCGAAGCAACGACGGAAGTTGGCCGGCCGACGTTCTTCTCGATGCTGATCATCATTACGGCGCACATTCCGATCTTCACGCTACAACGGCACGAAGGCCGAATTTTCGCGCCGATGGCCTGGACTGTGACTTCTGCGCTAGTGGGATCGCTTCGCTGCTTTTTTACTTCCTGTTTCGCGGCCATGCGTCGGAAAAAGAGAACGTAGTCATTCGAGCGTGTAAGCGGTTTTATCGGCCTGCACTCTTGTGGGCCCTGGCGCACCGCATCGGCGTGATCGCGGTTGCGGTCATATTGCTAGCCGCAAGTCTCGTCACGTTGACGCGGCTGGGCAGCGAGTTTCTGCCTGAGCTGAACGAAGGCACCATGTGGGTCAACATTTATTTCCCGCCGGGCATTTCCGTCAACGAAACCAAGCGGCTCGCCGCGAGCGTTCGCGACATTCTCCATGGCTCCGAAGTTGTGAAAAGTGTCACATCCAAGGCCGGCCGTCCCGAAGATGGGACCGACCCCAAACCAATTAACATGGCTGAATTCTTTGTCGATTTGAAGCCGCCGGCCGAATGGCCGGCAAAGCTGACGCGAGAACAGCTCATCCATCAATTCGGCGCGCAGCTCGACGCGTTGCCGGGCGTGGAGCCGTCGTTTTCGCAGCCTATTCGCGACAATGTTCTCGAAAGCATCTCTCAAATCGACGGTCAGATCGTGATCAAGGTGTTTGGACCGGATGGAGACGTACTCCAGCAGCAGACTCAGAAAGTGTTGCAAACGATAGCCGGCGTACGCGGCGTGGGCCGCGCTTACATTGACCGTTATGGCCGTGTGCCGCAATTGCAGATCGAAGTGGATCGAGCCAAATGCGCGCGCTACGGATTGAATGTCGCCGATATTCAAGATGTCATCGAGATCGCGCTTGGCGGTAAAGAGGCAACAGAACTGTGGGAAGGCGACAAGAAGTTCGCGGTGGCGGTTCGGTTGAGAGAAGAACAGCGCCAAATGGAGAACATCAAAAACATTCTCGTCGATACACCGGATGGACAGCGGATCCCGCTTGACCAACTGGCCACGATCTCGATCCGTGAGGGAGCCATGAATATTAGCCGCGAGTTTGGAACTCGGGTAATGGCGGTCGGAGTGTTCATCGAGAACCGCGACATGGGGAGCCTCGTTGCAGAAATGCAAGACCGGGTGAATAAAGAAATCAAACTACCGGCCGGTTATTACATCACCTGGGGAGGCGAGTTTGAAAACCAACAGCGCGCGATGAAACGGCTTGCCTTGATTGTTCCAGTGAGCGTACTGCTGATCTTCGCTCTGCTTTTCAACGCGTTCGGTTCCGCGAGAAATGCCGCGCTAATTCTGCTGAATGTTCCATTCGCGCTCATCGG
>QHXA01000903.1:257-2099 GCA_003222755.1 Acidobacteriota bacterium | reverse complement strand
GCGCTAATGTCACCGGTGATCTCACCGATGTTCAGAACAGTGCGCAAATCATCGCGCACGATAACGTGCTCAAACGAATGAGCGCGCCGACAGGCCAACAAGCGCCCACTCCGGAAGCCGCGTGGCCTACACAGACGTTTCTGAAAGGAAAGAAGGACCTCTATTTCAATGATGAACCGGTCGAGATCATCCATGTCCCGCAAGCGGCGACGGATGGCGACAGCATCGTGTTCTTTCGCCATTCCGACGTTCTTGTTGCCAGCGATGTTTTCACGATGGATAGCTATCCGCTCATCGATGTAGAGAAGGGCGGTACGGTGCAAGGCACGATCAACGCGCTGAACCGAATCCTGGAGATCGCGGTGCCAAAGCATGAAGAGGAAGGCGGCACTTACGTGATTCCGGGGCACGGCCGCATCTATGAATTCGATGTGGTGGAATATCGAGATATGGTCGTAATCGTCCGCGATCGCGTCCAGGCCGCGATCAAAAAAGAAATGACGCTGGAGCAAGTCAAGGCAGCAGGCTATACGAAAGACTGGAACGCCCGGTACGACGCGAAGATGGGACTCGGCAGCGCAGAGAAGTTTATTGAAGCGGTGTATAGAACTGCACCAAAGAAATGATCAAGACTCGCAGAACCGATGAGCGCCGACACGTGGATCGCGGTTGGCTCAACTCATATTTCACGTTCTCATTTGCGGATTACCACGACCCCGCCCACATGGGTTTTCGCGCCCTGCGCATCGTCAACGAGGACCGGATTGCGCCGGGCAAAGGCTTTGGGCCGCACGCGCATCGGGATATGGAAATCCTCACGTACGTGCTCGAGGGCAAGCTGTTGCATCGCGACAGCATGGGCGAGCAGCACGTCCTTGGGCCCAACGAGATTCAAATGATGTCGGCCGGGAGCGGCGTCGTGCATAGCGAATTTAATGCGTCTGAAACCGAGCCCGTGCACTTGTTTCAGATCTGGATTCTTCCTGATGCCGAGGATCTCCAACCGTCGTATCAGCAGATCGCGTTCGCGCCTAAAGAAAAACGCGGGCGCTTACGGCTGCTTGCGGCGCCGGAAATGAGCGGGGATCAGGCGATGACGGTTATCCGGCAGAATGCGCGGATTTATGCGGCGGAATTCGCGGTTGATGAAGGAGTGAAACAGCCACTTGCGGCGCGCAGGCATGCCTGGGTCCAGGTGGTGAAAGGGAACGTTTCGCTCAATGGGCATTCGCTGGCGGCTGGCGATGGAGCCGCCGTGAGCGAGGAGCCGGAGCTGTCATTGGGGGGAACCGAGCCGGCCGGCGGCGAAATCCTCCTGTTCGATCTGGCATGAACATCTCGCCCGTGAATGTTCTCGTCATCTTTTACTCCTGCTGCGGCAAGACCGAGAAGCTGGCCTTAGCGGCCGCCGTGGGCGCCGTTCAAGCACGAGCCAATATTCGGCTGCGGCGATTACCGGACTCAGGCGAAGACATCGCGGAATGCAAGGAAGCACTCGCACGCATGCGCCGGGAGTATGTGCCGCCGGCACATGCGGATGCCGTTTGGGCGGATGCAGTGATCATTGGAATGAACGGCAAGATTGCAGGAGTGGTGCAGGATCCATCCGAGGCTACAACGTTCGGACGTCGCATGGTTACGGCTACGCGAGAAATTAAAGATGCTGCGCGGTGGCGGGGCGGTCTATGACCGGCCGATGGAGTGTGCCATTTTGCGCACGCCGGAGGCGTGTCAGGAAATTAGCCGGGGGTTAAGCGAGCGGAAGCGAGCGCAACCCCCGCTCCCTGCCTATTCACATTCAGCCGCAATGTCCGTCACTGACGTCACGCTGATCCGCTCGAA
>QHXA01000903.1:0-200 GCA_003222755.1 Acidobacteriota bacterium | reverse complement strand
TCGCGGCCAAGATAACCGAAGTCCGCAAGACGGTAATCCCTAAAACCTAACGGGGTGGCCTTCGCCGCTTCAATCTCGTCTCGGATTGCCACATCCGGCATCGTTGCGCGCACGGGAGTGGTAGCGTAAGACAGCATCCACGATACGGGTTTGTACGTCATGCATCCCACAGACAAGACCAGCGCGAACTGTGGCGGCGG
>QHXA01000185.1 GCA_003222755.1 Acidobacteriota bacterium | reverse complement strand
CGCCACGAAGCAGGAACTGATGACCCTTCCCGGTATCGGCGATGCCAATGCGCAAAAGATTATCGATGGCCGGCCGTACCGTGCAAAGAACCAGCTAGTCCAGAAGAACATTATTCCTCAGGCCACGTACGACAAGATCTCGGACCAGATCATCGCCAAGCAGAATACCGCGGGCGGAGCGAAGAAAGTCGAACCCACGGACAAGGGGACGGCGAAAAAAGGAACCACAAAGAAGTAGAACTGCAACGCAATAGTCACAAAAAGGCACATAAGGCACAAATTTTGCGGCCTTATGTGCCTTTTTGTGGCTATTCAAAAATCACCTATGCCACTTATCGGAGCGAACGAACTCAAGAAAAAAATCTTGATCGAAATCGAAGGCCAGCCCTATCAGGTGCTCGATGTTTTCTTCGCAACGCCGACTGCACGCGGTGCAAGCACGATGGTGCGGACGCGGCTGAAGAATCTGTTGAACGGATCGGTGCAGGAAAAGAGTTTTCGGACGAGCGAGAAATTTCCAGAGCCTGATGTCGAAGTCGTGACGGTGTCGTTTCTTTACAGCGATGGTGATGGCTTTCATTTCATGGACCAGTCCACGTACGAACAATTCACCATCAGCGAGGACAGCGTTGGAGACGATCATTACTATATAAAGGAAGGTTTGCTTCTGGAGATCTTCAAATACAATGGCCATGCGGTCTCTCTGCAGCTGCCGCAGTACGTTGAACTGACAATCGCCTCGACGGAGCCCGGATTTCGTGGTGACACCGCGGCGGGCGGCGCGACAAAGGTTGCGAAGCTGGAGACCGGTCTGGAAGTCCGCGTCCCGCTCTTCATGAAGGACGGCGAAGTTGTTCGAGTCAACACGCAGACCGGCGAAGTTGCAGGACGGGCTTAGCCGAATATTGACTCCCGTTATAGAATCTGCGTGTTATGCCGCTCTCGATTCGCCAGCGAAACGTCTCCGAAGTCGTGGTTCTCGATCTGAACGGCAGATTGTGGATTTTGGATCTTCCGCTGCGCGAACTGATGAACGGCTTGCTCGGTCAGGGCAAGCGGCACTTCGTCCTGAATCTGGCGGGTGTCGAGTACATCGACAGTTCCGGATTGGGTCAGCTCATAAGCATCTGGACATCGATTCGGAACAAAACCGGCCACATGACTATTCTGAGTCCCACTCAGCGAGTTCAGCGCTTATTCGAGATCACGCGTCTGACTACTATTTTTGAAATCCTCGACAACGAAGCCGACGCCATACAGCAAGCAACCAAAGCCTCGGCGTGAAATACTCTTGATTGTGGTCCGCCCGGACGACAGACTGGAATTACATACTTTTTCATTCCAGAAGGAGGAAAACTAATGCCTGCGACTCCGAAAAAACGTTCGACCGGCAGCCGCGCCCGATCAAACGGCCGGCACAACAACAGGCGCTCAGGCACGGATGCGATCTCACTTCTGAAACAGGATCACCAGAAGGTGCGGCAGCTCTTGAAACGTCTTCAATCGGATGGTACCGAAGAGTTGCTGCGTGAAATTGAAAATGAGCTGAAGGTGCACACCCAAATTGAAGAGGAGATCTTCTATCCCGCGTTTAAAGAGGCTGTGGAATCAGGCAAGGACGAACATCTCTACTACGAAGCGATAGAAGAGCATCACGTAGTGGATCTCGTGTTGCCGGAAATTAAAAGCAGCAGCGAAGGTTCGGAAGAATTCGATGCGAAGGCGAAGGTCTTAGCAGACCTTGTGGAACATCACGCTGAAGAAGAAGAAACCGAAATGTTTCCGAAGGCGCGCAAGGCCATGGGCACCACCAGACTCCGCGAGCTGGGCGAAGAGTTGCAAGAACGCAAGCAGGAGTTGATGGGCGGCCTTGGCGGCCGGCCCGAAAGACGCAAACGCGTGGCGTAGGCTCCTTTCTGGAGGGCGGTCATAGACCGCCCTCCAGTGCGGACAACGTTAGAACAATTTCCTTGACGTGACAGGCGATACCCATGCTCGCGGAAAGGCCGGGCGAATCAATCCCGATGAGGTTGATCAAAGGAGGTGCTGAACGCTCCAACCGAATTGTGAAGTCTGATTTGCCATTCTTTGTCACACGCTTCGGTCTGATGCCCGAATAGGCCCAGCGAAGATCATCTTCACGAACCTCGGGAAGGAATTTGCGGGCGGCTTCCAGAAAAGCTTCCTTAGGCGCTTCTTTCGAAACCGCTGTTGCGCTGGGGCCGACATACAACCGGCCATCGGTGCGAGGGCCGAAGTGGATCCCTTTGGAAGGCGAGCGCGGCGGCATTGCCGGATAGACCAGTGTACGCAGATTCCACCGTGCGATGCCGCCGATCAGTTCGTAATAATCACCGCGTATGAATTCGACTTCATACCTCGGCCCGCCGGCCATAGCAGAGACTTCATGCGCATGAAGACCCGCAGAATTGATCAGCACACGCGCTTTCACTTCAGCATTCGCCGTTTGCACAGTGTGACTATTTTTCTCAATCGCGATTTGAACCACTTCGCTCCCGAAAAGGAATTGTGCGCCGGCGGCTTTCGCGTCCTGTATAAGCGAGTCGGCGAAATGCTCTACATCAATCACACAGACGGATGGCAGGAAGATCCCACCCACGGCGCGGATGGGCGCAATTTTGCGCACGCCGGAGGGTGTCATGACGAATCGGAATGGGACGTTATAACGGCGGCCTGCTTTCCAGAGTTTCCACAGCGCATTTGCTTCGCGCCACAATCCGGCACGGATGCTTCCGTGTGGAATGGCGATGAGCATTCCGGTCCGGAGAAACTGTATGCCGCGTTGCTCGGCATATTGGATCAACTGAGTGCTGCCATCGAAGGCCAGTTTGGCTTTCAGCGATCCCGGCGTCTCGTGAAATCCGGAATGAATGACGCGGCTATTCCGGCCGGAGGTTTCTTTGCAGGGGCCGTCATGCTTCTCGACGACGGCAACGGATAAGCCATGCTGAGCCAACTCACGAGCGAGGGCGCAACCAACCACTCCGGCGCCTATGATGCAGACGTCGAACATCGCTCGGGAAAATCAGTGAAGATGCCGTCGATGTCAAGATCGCGAAATCTCGATACCTCAGCCGGGTCATTCACCGTCCAGACGTGAACGCGCAGTTCCGCTTCTCGTGCGGCGGCAACCAGCGCCCTGCTCACCATGTTCCGGCGCGGGTGAATGGCGATTGCACCGAGCTCGCGCGCGCTCGAGACCAGGTTTCTTAATTTTGAACTGAGTAAGGCAATGGGGATTTCAGGACAAAGCGGCTGCAGTTGTTCCCACTCAAATGCAGAGACTAGGACGTGCCGGTCGAGCTGCCGATCAAGGACAAGCCGTTTCACATCGGACGCAATGCCGGCGTCTTTCAATTCGATGTTGAGCAAGCAGTGGCCGCCGAACTCGTCCAGTACATCGGTGAGAAGAGGGATCGGCTCACCAAAGCCCGCATCGAATTGCCGCAGCTCTCCATAGGACAGGTCTCGGACGCGGCCGCGACCATTGGTTGTACGATCAATCGTCTCGTCATGAAGCACAACGAGACGGCCGTCGCCGCAGCGGCGGACGTCGAATTCCAGGCCGGAAGCTCCGGACCGCAGCGCTTTCCTGAATGAAGCGCAGGTGTTTTCCGCCCGCCGCGGATACCCCGGGGCGCCACGATGTCCGAAGATGAGCATGGTTAGAGTTTAATGCAGTATTTCTCTAACTTGAGAACTCCTGAGGTCGAGGAATTCAGAGTGAATCGTTGTGAAGCGAAAGTCCCTCCTTGGCGAATTCGCCAAGGAGGGGGACTTCCGGCTCATTCTGTTTTCGTCGTTTACTGCAAATTGTCAGGGCCATGATGTCCAAACTCCTTGCACCACTCCGCGGTGCTCTAATCTCCAATTTCCAACCTGCGATACTCTGGGATACTCTTACGCCATGTCTAACTCGATTTCAGAGCTCGAGCGTCAGATGAGTTCCTTTCAACAGGATTTCCGTCGAGTCCATCGGGAGATCTCGAAAGTGATCGTCGGGTATTCCGACATCATCAACGATATTCTCATGGCTATTCTGGGCAAGGGCCACGTGCTGCTGGAAGGCGTGCCAGGTCTGGGAAAGACGAAGCTCGTCCAGACTCTCAGCGATGCGTTGCACCTGCGCTCCGCGCGAATTCAATTCACGCCGGATTTGATGCCGGCCGACATCGTGGGCACTAACGTGGTTCAGGAAAATGAAGCCGGCGACAAGTTTCTCGATTTCCAGCCAGGCCCGATCTTCGCCAACATCATTCTGGCGGACGAAATCAACCGCGCGACTCCGAAGACGCAGTCAGCGCTGTTGGAGGCGATGCAAGAGAAGACAGTCACGGTCGGCAAGCAAACGTACAAGCTCGAACTGCCCTTCGTGGTTTTGGCGACACTGAATCCGCTCGAATTGGAAGCAACGTATCCGCTGCCGGAAGCGCAGCTCGATCGTTTCTTCATCAAGTTGAAAATGGAATTTCCGCCGATAGATGACATCCATACTATCCTTGATCGAACGACGTACCTTGAAGAGCCTGTTGTCGAGCGCGTGTGGGATGCTGAAAAAATTCTGCAGCTTCGCGAAGTCGCGCTAGCTGTGCCGATATCTGACGAGGTTCAGGACTACGCCATTCGCATCGTGATGGCAACCCAACCAACAACCGGTCTCGCTCATGAACAGACCAAGAAATTCCTCCGTTACGGTGCCAGCCCACGCGGCGCGCAGGCGCTGACGATCGGTGGAAAGGTGCGTGCGCTGCTGAACGGGCGATCGGAGGTGGCTTACGAAGATATCCGTCATGTTGTGCTGCCTGCACTGCGGCATCGGATCATCTTGAATTTCGAAGGCGAGGCCGAACGCATCGATCCCGATACCATTCTCAAAGCCATTATCGATTGGGTACCCGAGAAGCGTTAGAATATCGCCCGCGAAGCCGCGAAGGCGTGGGGGAACCGGCCGGTCGTAAGAAAGGCCGCGAAGCGGTGTACCGAAGCGTTCCGGACGGTGGGCCCGACGCTAACCGAAGTCGTGGGGGAACCGGCCGGTCGTAAGAAGGCCGCGAAGCGGTGTACCGAAGCGTTCCGGACGGTGGGCCCGACGCTAAAAGGAGGAATGGCTATGGAATTCAAATTAAGCACCAGACGTTCGGATTCCGTCTTCATCGTGGATCTGGCCGGAAAAATCACAGCTGGCGATGCGCTTAGCGCATTGAGACAAACCATCCGCGATGAGGTGGCCAAGGGACACACGAAGATCCTGCTGAACCTGAAAGACGTGTCTTACATCGATAGCAGCGGCCTTGGTGAATTGATCATGGCGCTGGGCACTGTCACGCAAACAATCTGCGCGAAGTGTGGCGCGACGGTATTCAAAGACGACGAGGGTAACTGGGACCCCTGCCCGCAATGCGAAAGCCGTGACCGGAAGCCGTGGGGCGAGCTAAAGCTGAGCAACCCCGGCCGGCAGGTGATGGACCTGCTCCAATTCACGAAGTTGTACACGGTATTTGATGTACACCAATCCGAAGAAGAAGCGCTGACCAGTTTCAGGTCTAGATGATTTAACTTCTTACGCTCGCCCAAATGAGTACGGTTCCAAACAAAGTCATCTACTCCATGATTGGGGTCAGCAAGTACTATGACAAGAAGGCTGTCCTCAAGGACATTTACCTGTCGTACTTCTATGGCGCGAAGATCGGCGTCATCGGATTAAATGGTTCGGGAAAGAGTTCGCTGCTCCGCATACTGGCCGGCGTGGATCCGGACTTTCAAGGCAGGACCGCAGTGGCGCCCGGCTACACGATCGGCTTTCTCGAGCAGGAGCCGCAGCTCGATTCGACGAAAACGGTCCGGGAACTTGTCGAAGAGGGTGTCCAGCCAATCGTTGATCTGTTACGAGAGTA
>QHXA01000184.1 GCA_003222755.1 Acidobacteriota bacterium | reverse complement strand
CCAACGACACTCAGGTACTCCTCAAAACGGACATCGCTCATCGTCGGACCAGAAGGCGTCGTGCCTCCCATGTTGCCGGCAGCAAGAGAAAGAAACGCCGAACAAGCCGCGAAAGACAAGGGACATGAATTCGACAGCTGAGAACCGGCCGTTAAGTGAGCGTTGCCTGATGGGCCAGGAAAGAATCCCGATGCTCCCCGGCGCGAACGAGGGCAACCTGCTACAGATTGTGCAGGGGCCGGGATACGTGACCTTCCTTCACGAGCAGAATCACGACACGCGCCTCGTACCCACGGATGGCCGCCCGCATGTCCCGCAAAACATGCGATTGTGGCAAGGAGACTCGGTGGGGCGTTGGGAGGGGAACACCCTGGTAGTCGACACCACCAATTTCACGAATCTGACCGCGTTCCGAGGATCCAGCGAGAAGTTGCATCTAGTGGAACGCTTCACGCGCACAGCGGATGACACGATGATTTACGTCTTCACGGTTGATGATCCCACCACGTGGGCGAAACCTTGGACCGCAGAGATTCCCTGGACAAAAACAAAAGCGCCAGTGTACGAATGGGCCTGTCACGAGGGCAATAGCATGATCTCCAACATTCTTCGCGGGGCCCGTGTTGCCGAAGCGGAAGCGGCGCAGAAGAAAGGGAAATGAGCCGAGTAGGCTCGAAGGTCGGCGAAGAGGTTTAGGTTAAGGGAAACTGCTTGACCTTCGGCAGGATCCTATTGCGGGTAGACGACGAACTCCCATAGGTTGCCGTCGGGATCCCGGAAGTACACGCTCGTTGCGGGTCCCCGCGCGCCTGTGACGTTGCGCGCGCGCTGACATGATCGACTCCGCTGTCGCGCAGGTGCTGTTGAGCTTCCTGAATCGTGCCGCCCCAAACCAGACAAAAATCGGCATCTCCCGCCAGCGGAATATAGGCCAGGTTGAACTTGTCGTTGAGACCGATATCCTGAGGCTTGTTTTGGGGTCCCAGGACATCTTGCTTGTGAATGTTGATTTTCTCGTTCTCGCCAATCTTGATGGATACTTGTCCTTGGCCCTTTCGCCAGCCATCCTCATTAATTAATGTAAAGCCTAGCCGCTTGTAAAACGCCAAAGCCCGCTCCATATCCGACACATTGATGACCAGATGATCGAAGGATTTCACTTTGTTGGTCGAAGTTGTGTTCCTGGTTTGGGCCATGGCAGAAGGCGAAAACAACACCGCCAACACGATAATACTTGCGGCCACTCTGTGCATAAGCGTCCTCGATGTAGGGTATTTTGTAACGGGCAGGTACCACACCATTAGATCGCCCAAGCCAACGCACGAGATAGATCTAGTTTTCCAAAGCTAGCCCGACTAATTCCGCCGGCTCCGTTGGCGTTCCGACTGTGAAGGCGATGTACTGTTTGCCGTTCACCATATACGTCATCGGCATGCTTCCCATCATGCCGGGAATCTTCACTTCGCCGAGAACGGCTCCGGTCATTTTGTCGTAAGCGCGCACAACAGGAGCGCCGCCCCATCCTTCGCCGGCGATGAGCAAGGTCTTGGTGACGAGAAGCGTTGCGTGCAAATTGATGCCGCCAGTGTTCGTCAGACTGATGCTTTTGAGCGCCGGATTCTGTGACACGCGAGGGGGCGTGGTTCCGAGGGGCACGACCCAAGCGAACTCACCCGTGTTGAGATCGAGCGCCGTGATTCGGCTATAGGGCGGCTTAAGAATCGGCAGTCCTTGGACAGAGAGATCGATACCGCCCGGTCCGCGCGAGAACCTCAAGTCCGACTTCGGATCGTTTCGAACGGTGATGACTCCAGGACCACTCTTCGAAGGGATGTAGAAATAGTTCGTTTCAGGATCGAAGCCGCCGCTCTGCCAGAGCGAGCCTCCAGTGCCGCCGGGGTTGTACCACGATCCTTTCGTGCCGCCCTCTTTGATCTCGGAGGGCGGCGTGAAGAGTGGCCCTAAGCGATACTGCTTGGCGATGCGGATCGCTTCGGCACGAAGCTCAGGCGTGAAGTTAATAAGGTCATTTTCAATGTAACCCTGAGCTTCGTAGGCGGCGGGCTTGGTCGGATGCGGTTGCGTTGGCCACGCTCGCTCGCCAGGCACATCGCTTGACGGTGCAGCGCGTTCTTCGATTGACCAAACCGGCTTTCCCGTCACGCGATCGAGCACATAGGCGTAGCCTTGCTTGGTGAGCTGAACGAGCGCTTTGATCGGCTTGCCGTTGACGGTCATCTTTACGAGGGCGGGAGCGGACGGGAGATCATAGTTCCAGATATCATGATGCGTGATCTGGTAATGCCAGATGCGCTTGCCGGTTTCGAGATCGACGCAGACGATCGAGTTGCCGAACAAATTGCTGCCCAGGCGATGACCGCCGTAATAATCGTCGGTCGGTGTTTCAACGGGTAGATAGGCACGTCCCAGCTCAGGATCCACCGAGATCGGCGCCCACACACCGGTGTTGCCGGTATACGTGTTCGATTTTCCTTCCCACGTATCCGCGCCGAACTCTCCATCTTTGGGCACGGTGTGAAATGACCATTTTTGTTTGCCGGTTCGCGCATCAAACGCCATCACATAGCCGGGCGTATTTCGCATCGAGTCGGGCGTGAATCCTTCTTCGAGCGCGGGCGGGACGATGACCGTGTTGCGATAGACCATCGGCGGCGAGCTGTTGCCGATGCGCGAGACATTGTCGAAGTCGACGTGCAACTCCTTCATGAGATCGACTGCGCCGCCTGTGCCGAACGCTTTCACCGGCACGCCGGCTCTGGCGTCCAAGGCCACGAGAAAGAAACCGGTGGTGATGACGAAGATCCGCTCCTCCTTTCCGTCGGTCCAATAGGCGACGCCCCGCCCTGCATTTCTTCTCGGCGCTTTGCGGTCGCGGCCGCCTTCGTCCATTCCCTCCCATAGCCACAACTTCTTGCCTGTCGCGGCGTCGAGAGCGGCGACAATGCGTTGACCGCCCGCGGACTCGTACAAGACGCCGCCCACCATGATCGGAGTCGCTTCGCTCTTATACATGGCAAGCACCGGATCTCCGTTGCCCTGCGCGGTTCCTCCAAGAGAGGGCGGCGCCGGAGGAATCGCAGGTTTCCAGCGCCAGATGATCTTCAGATCCTTGAAATTGTCCCTATTGATCTGATCGAGCGGCGAGTAACGCGTGGCTTGCGGATCGCTGTTCAAATATCGCCACTCGCCGGGCTTCGCGGTCACCGACGGTGGCGTCCATGTCAGAAGCGCGAACGCTATCGACAGTAGAAAGGCCGCAGCGGCTTGCACCATATGCGCTGCATGGTATCGTCATCAACCAGATGGGTCAACGCGAAGGGAGGGAAACACGATGAAAGTCGGTTTCATCGGACTGGGCAAGATGGGTTTTCCAATGGCAACCAACTTACTGGCCGCCGGTCATCGAGTCACTGTGTATAACCGCACAAAGAGTAGAGCGGATGAGTTGGCTGCGCAAGGTGCGATAGTAGCCGATAACCCGGAAGACTGCCACGACAGTCTTGTCGTCATCACGATGTTGTCGGACGACCATGCTTACGAAGAGCTGCTTCTGTCGAACAACAAATTAGTCGATGCACTCTTGCCGAAAACCATCCACCTTTGCATGAGCACGATCAGTGTCGCGCTTTCCGAAAAGCTAGCTGAAGTCCACGCGAAAGCCGATCAGATTTATGTCGCCGCACCGGTCTTCGGGCGACCGGAGTCCGCTTCTGCACGCAAATTGCTCATCGTTGCGGCTGGCCCGAAAAACGGAATCGACAGTTGTTCACCGTTGTTCGAAGCACTCGCCAGAAAAACCTTCGTATTGGGATCGACGGCAGCACAGGCGAATTTGGTGAAACTGGCAAGTAACTTTCTCCTGTTCGCGATGATCGAAACTCTGGGAGAAGCTGTCGCGTTTGCGCGGAAGACAGGGTTAGATCCCAATGAATTTGTGAACATCGTTACAGAAACAATTTTTGATTCCGGTGCTCATCGCGTCATCGGCCCGATGATCGCCCAAGCAAAGTACGAGCCGGTTGCCTTCCCACTTTCGATGGTTCTGAAAGATGTCGGCCTGCTGCTGCTTGCCGCCGAACACGCGGCGGTTCCCATGCCTGTCGCGAACGTCATCCATGATCAATTGTCGACTGCGATCGCTCGCGGTTACCAAAACCTGGATGAGACCGCGCTCTCGCGAATCGCTGCCGAGAACGCTGGGTTCTTCGCCAAGAATGAACCGTGACGTTTCCAGGCTGCGGCAAACTAGAAGATTTTTTAGGGAATCATCAACTTTCATATAATCTGTTCGCACCACAATCATTCATTTGGCTTCGACATCCGAGGTCCGTCGAGTCGCGGTTATCGATGTCGCACAAGCTGAGCATGTCATAAGCGCTCACCATCTCTTGGTGTTTTTTGTAGGAGGTTAATTTTGATCTAAGGAGAACAAGGATGATTGCCAGAACCGCGGCCGTATTGCTTATTTCTGCGTCTACGCTATGGGGCCAAACGACGAATGCGACGCTTCGCGGGTCGATCACAGATCAATCGGGCGCCGTGTTGCCTGGCGTGACCATCAGCGTGAAGAATCAAGGCACAGGCGAGGAGCGGACCACACTGAGTGATGAGACGGGGAACTACCAGATCGCGGCATTGCCAGTGGGCGTCTACCAGATTGATGTGCGCCAGCAGGGAATGAAACCGCAGATCGTCAGTGGTCTGACGCTCGAGGTCGGTCAGATCGCGATTCGAAACTTCAAACTTGAAGTGGGCGGGATCACTGAGGAGGTAACTGTCGCGGGAGATGCCCCGGTGATCGAAGCGACAACAATGACGGTCGCGCTGGTCATCAGCCAACGCACCGTGCAGGAAATTCCGCTGAATGGCAGACATTTCCTGGATCTCGGCATGTTAATTCCGGGTTCGGTCACTCCACCTGCGAATGCCGGACTTGGTGCTCCATTGCGCGGTCAGGGATTCTTCGGCTTCAACACCGCCGGCAACCGTGAAGACGGCGTGAACTTCATGTTGAACGGCATCAATCTGAACGATATTTCAAATCAGCAGGTCACGTTTCAGCCCTCGATAAACACCGTCGACGAGTTCAAGGTTACAAACTCAACTTTCAGCGCCGAATATGGACGCAATTCCGGCGCAATCGTCAATGTCGCCACGAAGTCCGGCACCAATCAATTTCACGGTGAAGTTTTCGACTATCTGCGAAACGACCTTTTTGATGCGCGGAATTTTTTCGATGTTACCAAGCCCGCTTTCCGCCGCAACCAATACGGTGGAGCTCTCGGTGGTCCAATCGTGAAGGACCGCACGTTTTTCTTCTTCAGCTATGAAGGCCTGAAGCATCGCCAGGCATTAACTCTCAACAGCGGCGTTTTGACGGATGCTCAACGAGCTGCCGTCACCGATCCCTCAGTAAGGAAGCTGCTCCCGCTGATACCGCTGGCGAACAGCGGTGCCAACACGTTTCGCGGGCCCGGGGTTGCTCCAGTGGGAAACAATCAATACACGCTGGACTTGAACCACCGGCTTCGCAGCAACGACACGATCCACGGCTACTATGCGAATCAGAGAGACAGCCGCACAGAACCGACGTCTCAGGGCACTCAAACCGTTCCAGGCTTCGGCGACACCCGCGGCGGGCAGCGACAGGTCTTTACCCTCAATGAAACACATACCTTCGGAGCAAGCACGGTCAACGAAGCCCGCATCGGATTCAATCGTATCTACATCACGTTCAGACCGAATGCCGCGCTGAATCCTGCGGATTTCGGTATCAACAACGGAATCAACAGACCGCTGGCGCTGCCAACGATCACGGTTCAGGGCATCGGACTGATCTTTGGCGGACCGGCTGATACGGGACGCGGCATCATGACAGCCACGTTCGCGGATACCCTGACGGTTTTGAAAGGCCGGCACTCTTTGAAAATCGGTGGCGAGTTTCGTCCATCCTGGTCGAATAATTTCTCTTCCAACAATGGGACATTCACCTTCGCTAGCGCCAATGCGTTCATCGCCGGTACGGCGAATGCATTCACGCAGACTCTGGGTGATACGTCGACTGCCGATCTGTTGAAATCGTTGGGAATGTTTATCCAGGACAATTTCAAATTGGGTTCGAACCTGACACTCGAGCTAGGACTGCGTTACGACTGGAACATGACGCCAACCGAGCGTTACAACCGCTTCATCATCTTCGATCGCGATACGAATTCGCTGGTGCGCGTCGGTTCGGGCCTTGACAAGGTCTATCGGCAGAACGCCAAAAACTTCCAACCGCGAATCGGATTTGCCTGGGATCCATCGAATTATGGAAGGATGTCCGTCCGCGGTGGCTACGCGATTCTGACCGAGCAGCCAAGGGACCTCACCGCCGCTCTTTCCGGGAATCCTCCGCTCAGCGTTCCGCTCGCTTTGCCTGCGGGTACCACGACAACGCTTGCTCGTGCAATTAACGATGTGCAGGCCAGCGGCACGATTGCTCCGACTTCAATCGATAAGAATTTTGATAACTCTTATGTGCAATCGTGGAATCTGAATATTCAGCGGGAAGTCAAAGGCGCAATCGGAATCTCCGTGGGCTATTACGGATCCAAAGGGACACACCTGCAAATCACGCGCAATTTGAATCAACTCGTCAATGGCGTACGCCCGATCTCGCGCCTATCGGCCTCGAGTCCCATTTCACCCAATACCGGCCTGACGAATATCACGCAGCGCGAAAGCGGCGGCAATTCGAGTTACAACGCGCTGTGGCTTACTGCCGACAAGAGATTCGCTCGTGGTCTCTCCTTCAATGCGTCGTACACGTTCTCGAAGTCGATCGATTACAACTCACGCACGAACCAGGGCATCGTCGTTCAGGACAGCTTTAATCTTCGCGGTAACCGCGGGCTTTCCGATTTCGACGCGCCTCATCGGTTTGTGATCAGTACGATCTATGCGTTGCCGTTCAAAGGAAATCGCGTGGTCGAAGACTGGCAGTTATCGACTATCGTACAGGATCAATCGGGCAATCCGTTGAATATTCTATCCGGCAGCACGGCCACCACGAACATCAACGGCCTCACGGGCGTCGCGACGATTCGGCCGGACGTTATGGCGCCGATAAAAATGATCCGCGACGTAAACCAATGGTTCAGCAATGGCGTGTGCGATCCCACCGATCCCGCGAATTGTCCGGCGGGCTCGACATTCGCAATTCCCGTGAGCTTTGTCAACGGAAGCCGTGCGTTACACTTCGGCAATCTTGGCCGGAATTCCATTACCGGACCGGCATTCCACAACGTCGACTTCTCTGTCCTAAAAAACACGACGATCAAGGAGGCCATTCGGACGCAGTTCCGGGCGGAAGTTTTCGACATCTTCAATCATGCCAATCTCGGCAATCCGGGGTTGACTGCCACACCGGGCAGTACGACGTTCGGGGTCATACGCCAAACGCGGTTCCCTACCGGTGAGTCCGGCTCATCGCGTCAGGTGCAGTTCACCTTGAAGGTCATCTTCTGAAGGGCGGTTGTGGTATCAGGAAGTTTATGAAACATAGAAAAAGGAGAATCGACATGAAGCGCGTGATCGCTCTGCTTTTCGGCTCGGCCATCGTCTCAACCCTGCTCGTTCAAGCCCAGGCTGTGACCCCTTTCAAACTGGGCACCTTCCAAACCCAGGCTCGCACGTTTGTGGGAATCGTTCTGCGCGATTCGTTTGTGGTGGATTTTGCCGCCGCCAGTCGAGCCATCACGCCAGCATCGAACGTGGCGCTTCCGTTCGATATGAAGGACCTCATCGCCCGCTACGACTCTGGGCTGCGCGATCGCATCATCCAGGTGGTGCGCAGCGTGGACGCTCAGACCGGCGCCCGTCGCGCTTACGTGTATGATCTGGCGGCGCTCAAGACGATGCCGCCGATCATGTATCCGACAACGATGCTCAATGTCGCGGTGAACTACACCGAGCACGGCGCCGAAATGGCCGCGCGTGACGGCAGCCGCGCAGCCGAAACACCACAAGGTAGCGCCTTGCCCGGTACGAAGAGTGCGCCAGGGATTTGGGAGCGGAAGTCGAACGATACTCGCTGGAATCCCTACATGTTCTTGAAATCGCCGACCGCTGTGATTGCCAACGGCGAATCGATTCAACTTCCCGTTGGCCGAACTGAGATCGACTGGGAGTGTGAACTCGGCGTCGTCATCGCCCGGCGAGCATCGCACATACCGGCCGCCAGCGCCAAGGACTACATCTTTGGCTACACGATCGAAAACGACGTTTCCGATCGCGGAGGACGGGGCGACACGCGGTTCTCGGGCTCCGACTGGTTGATCGGAAAGTCGCACGACACGTTCGCGCCGATGGGGCCGTTTATCGTGCCCCGTGAATTCGTCGCAAATCCGCAGAAGCTGTCCATCAAGGTCCTCTTGAACGGCAAACCATTCCAGGAGGGCACGTCCGCCGACATGATTCATGATGTCTACGAGCAGGTCGAATACGCATCCAATATCATGACGCTGCGGCCGGGCGATGTCATCGCGACAGGTACGCCGCCCGGAGTCGGTTCGGCGAAGAAACCGCCCGTGTACTTCAAGGCCGGTGATTCGCTGTCTTGCACCTATGAAGGTATCGGAACGCTGGGGAATCCGGTCATCAGCCCGGTGCAATAACATACTTGATTGAAGAAGCCACTACAGTGGCGTATGTAGTCGCCCGCGACTACATGCTTATTTGAGTGCTTCAACTCTCGCAACTTGAATCAAGGAGGTGTCTATGACAACGAGAAAGATAAGCTGCCTCGGAATTGTGTCAGCCGTGTCCATCAGCATGTGGACGGCGCCGCTCGAGGCCAAGCAGTGTTACGCGCCTGACGCCCGCGCTCAGGAACGAGCATTCTCGCGCGCGGTGACTAGTGAAGGCGGAAAGACGATCTGGCTAGGCGGGCAGACCGCGTCACTGCCCCCGGTTGCCGATTTTGAAGCGCAGGTTCGGGATGTCTTCGCGTCCATCGACAAGACATT
>QHXA01000183.1:1762-7683 GCA_003222755.1 Acidobacteriota bacterium | reverse complement strand
GGGAACTCGAGGACCAGCAGAAAAAGCTTCAGAACGGCGCGCGAACACTGAGCGACGCAGCGAAGGCCGATCTTCAGAAAGATATCGACCGCCGCACAACGGAGCTGAAACGCATCAACGAAGATGCTCAAAAAGACTTGCAGGGCATGCGCGACCAGCTACTTGGCCCGATCGCGCAACGCGCCACGGCAATACTGCAGGCCATGGCTGCGGAGAAAGGCTACACGCTGATCATCGACGTATCGAACCCCGAAAACAATGTCATCTGGGCGAATCCGAAAAATGACATTACCGCAGAATTGATCAAGCGGATTGACACGGCCACTCCACCCCAAACGGCGAAACCCGAGGCTCCGAAACCGGCTCCGTCGACAACCAGGCCGCCGGCAGCTCCAGGCACGCCGAGGCCAACTGCCCCAGCACCAACACCAAAGCCTCAATAGAGGTATTTCAGGACGGAGGAAAAACTCTGTACTTCGAGTTTTTCCTCCGTCCTGAAATACTAGATGTGTGCCTGGCGATCTCGATTACAAAGGCTACCTCAAACTCGACCAACTGCTGCAACTGCAGCAGCCGCTCGCGGACCCGCCGTCGCACGATGAAACCTTATTCATTGTGGTTCACCAGGTGTTCGAGCTGTGGTTCAGACTGCTCCTTCACGAAATCGACAAAATCTTCGCGCTGCTCGATGACGGCGACGTGATTGAAAGCGAGCGCCTCATGCGCCGGCTGACTTCGATTGTCCGTTTGTTTATTCCAAAACTGAGTGTCTTGGAAACCATGCTGCCGTCCGATTTCATTCAATTCCGGGATCGCCTGAAGCCGGCGAGTGGATTCCAATCGGTCCAATTCCGTGAAATCGAATTCGCGTCGGGTCTGAAGGATCGCAGATACTTCGGCATGTTCAAAGGCGATGCTGAGGCCACCGCCCGTTTAGAACGACGGTTCGCTGAACCGGCAATGTGGGATCATTTTGTAGGCTTGCTGAAGCGGCAAGGCTACAACGTTGAGGGTGAGGAATCTCAGCGGCGCTCCATCGTTTCGATCTACAACCGCGAAGGCGACCATGCGCTTCGCATTCTCTGTGAGGCGATGATCGAATATGACGAGATGTTTTCCCTCTGGCGTGAGCATCACGTGCGGATGGCCCAGCGGATGATTGGATCGAAGCCGGGAACAGGGCAGGCCACGGTGGAGTCTACTTACGGCAAGCCTTCGGCGATGGGTAGCATGGGCGTGGATTACCTGACTCAAACGCTGACGAAGAAGTTCTTCCCGATTTTGTGGGCTGCCAGAACCGAGATGTGATTAACACGGTCTAGTCAAGTGTGTACTCGCGTGGCTTCAGCCCGCGTTCGCGGGTTAACTAGGAAAGTAAGACCCTCCTCCTTAGGACCCATATACTTGAGGCATCAAGTTTAAAAAATCAGCAATCGCCCATCGGCCATCGCCAATTTGTAATATCTATCTGCGATCGCCAATTTTACGAAATCATCGTCACGAAGCAACTGCGTGTCGCGCGCTCGAAAGACTACACCCATTCCGCCTTCGCCGATCGGCGCCGTAATTTCGTATGGTCCAATGCGTGTGCCTGGAGTCAGGGTCATGTGCGTCGGATTATACCCCCACTCGAAACTGCACCTCCATAAAGCGCCAGAGCCGCAGCCTGCAGAAAAAGCGCAATCGAGAGGTAAGTGACCATGTTAATCTGACCAGAGTCATGCAGCATAGTAAAGACACTGTATCCAAATCGCGATTCAAGGCACGCGTGCTCGAGTATTTCCGGCAGATCGAAAAGACCGGTAAACCACTGATCATTACAGATCGCGGAAAACCAGTCATCAAGGTCGCGCCGTTTTCCGAAGATCCCGAGGAAGTTTTGAAAGAATTGCGGAATTCCGTGCTCAAGTACAAAGACCCTACGAATCCCGTTGGTGAGTCCGATTGGGAAGCTCTTCGTTGATCGTGCTCGACACGCACGCTTGGGTTTGGTGGCTGAGTGACCCGAGCAAATTGCCAGGCGTAGCACGGAGAGCTGTCGCTAAGGCGGCAGCCGATCGCGCCATTTACATTTCGGCGATCAGTACTTGGGAGATCGTGCTTCTCGTATCTAAGAATCGCCTCCAATTCACGATGGATGCTCAGGATTGGATTGCACGGTCCGAAGCTCTCCCGTTTTTCCATTTTGTTCCGGTGGATAATGCCGTTGCTATCCGATCGGTACGGTTGCCCGAGCCCTTCCACAGGGATCCCGCCGATAGGATCATCGTCGCGACGGCAATGATGATGGGCGCCACCGTCGTCTCAAGCGATAGGAAGATCCTGAAGTATTCTCACGTCAAGGCGATCTGGAAATAGCCGCTCACTTCTTCCGGAGCATCGCGGTCCAGTTGACGACGGCGGTGATCGGAATGGAGTTTCCACTTGCAGCCGGAGCGTTTGAAGGCGCGGCGATGAGGAAGCGCTGGCCGTCGGCGGAAACGGCATAGCGGCGGAGGTTTGGCGTGGATTGCGGAGTCAGCGCGGTGGAACAGTTCCGACGGCTGACCGGCTTGGAAGGCGCGGTCCGTTTTTACAGACACGGAAGCGGTAGTCGACGACCTCTTTGGCTCCAGGCATGTAGTCGCGGGCTTCAGCCCGCGTTCAGGACAGCCACCATGTTGCGTCCGCCGTGCGTGTCTGACATAATGTCAGACATGAAGACAGTTACGCTTCGCTCGTTGCTGCGCGACTCCGCGCTCTTGGATCGGGTTGCAAGCGGCGAAGAAATATTAGTGACCCGGTTCGGCAAACCTTACGTCCGCATTGTCCCGGCGGAACAACCACAGACTTTTCTTGGCGCGGGTAAACATCTGCGCCAGAAGAAAGCTGTGTCCCCGAAACCAATACCCGCGTCCGAGTGGAAAGGGCTGGAGTGAAATACCTCCTCGATACCGCTGTTTGGATCAATGGTGTGACGCTGCCGGAGGTACTGCCTCAACGTATCCGGCGTGTCCTGGCAAAAGAAGACCTGAAGGCCCTATGCAGCGTCAGCCTCCTGGAAACAGCAATTCTGTACAGGCTTCGCCGCCTGGAGTTTGAAGGGACGTTACCAGATTTATTTGCTGCGGGCCTTTCAGCGGACTTGCGCCTCGTTGAGTTGACGCCGGCCATCGCGGCAAGGACAAATGAACTGCCGCAGGATTTCCCAGGCGATCCGTTTGATAGAACCATTGTCGCTACTGCCGCCGTCCTCAATCTGAGGCTGATTACGGCCGATTCCGCTATCCGGGACTCCCGCTCCTGTGCAGTCGTGTACTACCCGTTTAAGCCATCCCGGGCCAGAACATAAGATTAAATCGTGAATGCGGGCTGAGAACCTTTCGCATACTTATTGCGAATGACCGAAGTTCTTCATGCCTCGCATAGCGCTGGTATAATCGCGTCCGCTCATGTCCATCGCAGAAGGCACACAGATTGGTCCGTACTAAGGGGCGTCGCGAATCGGCGAAGGCGGGATGGGTGTCGTGTACAGGGCTCTCGCGACACGCAGTTGCACCGTGATGTGGCCTTGAAGGTCCTGCGAGATCATTTCGCCAATGATCCGGAGCGCCTCGATTTTCAGCGCGAAGCACAGCACCGCTCCGCGGTGCGAAATGTCCAAACTCCAGTGGGCGGTCATAACCGCCCCTACAGTTACGAAACTTCTTCGCAAAATGCAAAGAAGTCAGAGAGGCAAAACCTATCCTCCCGCCGGTCAGGTCAGTTCCGAGACAGAAACTAGCCAGCAGGCAAATCGGTGATGGATTGACAGGCCCGGTTGAAGGTAATACCGTATTACCTAATGACAACGATCACCTTTAAAGTAACTGAGGATGAAGCTCGCCTGATTCGATATCGGGCGAAGAAGGAAGGCATAAGCGTCTCGGAATATCTCCGCCGACGAGCTAGCGCCTCGACGACGGCTTCTCGCAAACCTCGGCGAGTTCGCTGCCCGCACACCGGCGCGATGATCTTTGCTGCACCTGAAAACCAACCGCCGCTCACCATTGAATCAGTCCGCGAACTTCTCTCCGATTTCCCGTGAAATATCTCTTGGATGTCAATGTTCTCGTCGCTTGGGGTTGGTCGGACCACGTCGAGCATGAGCGCACGGCGACTTGGATCGCCGTCGCCAGAAAGCAGAAGACCACGACGCTACTGACCTCGGCGATTCCAGAACTCGGCTTCATACGGGTTTCGGTCCAGCGCACAGGAGGACTCGTCACGGTGAGGGAGGCGAGCAAAACATTGGCAAGTATGGTGGGTTCCCTCGGCGCGCGTCATGCTTTTCTGGCCGACGACCGGCCGGCAAAAGATTTTCCAGAATGGTCGCATCATCCATCGCGGACGACGGATGCCCACCTTCTCCAACTGGCAGGAGTTCATGGAGCCAAACTCGCCACGCTCGACACTAGCATTCCAGGCGCCTTTCTCATTCCGGTTCCGGTTGCAAAGCGCCGGTGACCAGAAGAGAGATGGCAAAACTCACACACTAAACCTTTGTCGATGACAGCGGAAACCGCATCATGAGGAAGACTCGTTGTTTGGCATATACAATCCATTTCCCGTCCGGCGAGAATTGGCCATGGCTTTCGCCCGAGTTTGGCGCAACGGACAATCTCGGCGTATCCCAGTATGGGCTCCTGATGACCTGATAAGGTTTCCGCTCGCTCTCGAGTGGGAGGATCCACAGATTGCTCAAACATCCGGCGCAAGGCACTGCACTGAAAAGCACCGACCGATCAGCAGTGCAAGCTCCCAGGATGTCGCGACATGATGTTCAAACAAAATCGACTCGACAAACAATAGAAGTGCGATCACTGCGACGAGACGGCCGGCGCCTCTGCGGTCTCCGCGGCCCATCCGCAGGTTTTGGCGTGCGAAGAATGAGCCACCCAATCCAAACGCGTAGGTGTCGCTGCGAACCGACGCGCTCTTGCCGGCGAGCTGTTCCGGTGCCATGTATGCCGGAGTACCGAAAACTTCAGCGGCCTGCGTTTCATCGCCGGCGGCAATGGCCAGTCCGAAGTCCCACATTTCTACGTTGACACACAGAACACTCGGTGATTGCATGGACGGGCTTTCCACGAACATTTCAAGCAGGTGGAGGAAGAATACGATGAGAAGATTTCTAGTCTTCGCACTGGCTCTGCTATCCCTGAGCGTATCCACATTCGCGTTCGGTCAATCCAGCAGCGCCAGTTTGAGTGGCACTGTTTCGGATGCTCAGAAAGCGTTAATTCCCGGCGTGACCGTTACGGCGACCAACACGGCCACGGGCGTTGTGTCCACCGGGCTCAGCAACGAGAGCGGGACTTACAATATTCCAAGTCTTCTGCCGGGGGTCTACACAGTGAGCGCCGAATTGTCGGGCTTTCAGACCCGGACCTACACGGATGTCCGGCTTGGCAATGCCGCACAAGTTCGATTGAACTTCACGCTCGAAGTGGCGGGGCTGAATACCACGGTCGAAGTTAGCGTGTCGGCCGACCGGCTGCTGCTGGAGTCGAGTTCATCGGTTGGCGCAGTGCTTCCCGAACAAGCGGTGCGCAGCTTGCCGGTCGTGGGCGTGATGGGCAACGATGTGCTGAGCCTGGTGCGAACTCTGCCGGGCCTCAACCTTGCCGGCGATCTCGTTCTCAATGCTAACGACAGCAAAGTCGCCGGAGTCAGCGCTGCAAATGCTCAGGTACAGCGGGATGGCGTGGATGCGAGCGCGGCCGGACGCTGGCCTGCAGGTTTCCAAGGCGCGACGATCATGAATCCCGACCTGATCGGCGAAATTCGTATGATCCTGGCGCCGGTCGATGCCGAGGTGGGGCGTGGGAACTCGCAAATACAGGTTCAAACACGTTCGGGAACCAACAGGTTCCGCGGTGCTGCGGTGTGGAATGTTCAGA
>QHXA01000183.1:0-1713 GCA_003222755.1 Acidobacteriota bacterium | reverse complement strand
ACCAAAGCCTGCCACTCGAGACTGGAGTAATGTCAACCAGTACACGGCAAGTCTGGGCGGTCCGATCATCAAAAACAAGACGTTCTTCTTTGCCCTCTGGGACGGTATGCAACCCGCGGGTCGCAGTCTCAACAACCCGACGGTGTTCACACCGTGCGCACGAAATGGCATATTCCGGTACTACGACAATTGGAGCAACGGCAATGCATTCCAGGTGACGACCAGCGGGGCCACTCCCAGGATCGCTATGGTTGATCAAGCTGGCAATCCCGTACCTCCGAAAACGAATCCAAATGGCACGCCCCACAATGGCATTCTCCGATATGCCAGCGTGTTCGGTCCTCTTCTGAACACTCCAACCCGGCCGGATTGTTCGGATGCGATCGTTCAAGGCGCGCCGTGGGATGATTACCGCACAAAGACCGATACCACCGGATACGTGAAAAAAGTTCTGGAAGTCATGCCGCCGGTGAACAACTTTGAAGTTGGTGACGGCTTGAACACCGCAGGAAGCCGCTGGATGAAGGTCACAAGGGGCGGCACTAATCGCTTCGGCTTCGGCGGCGCGAATATCCGCAAACAGGTTAATTTGAAGATTGATCACAATTTCAACTCCACCCACAAAATCAACGGAGGCTGGAGTTGGGAAAAAGATAGTTCGGATTATGCTTCGGGGGCATGGCCTTTCCGGTTCCCGGGCGCCGCGCACCGTCTGCCGCAGGTCCTGACCCTCAATTTCACATCGACGCTCTCGCCAACCCTGCTCAATGAAGCCCGGTACGGAATGCGCCGGACCGGCACCAACACCACACCGGGATTAAATCTTCCGGGCGCTGCCGGCGATGCCGCGCGCGAGTTCGTACCCAACGTGAAGGGATATCCGATCCTGCCGCAACTGGGTTTCGCTCCGAGGACCGGCACGGACTTAGGCGCCCCGGGTTTCGGCACCTACGGCGGACAGCCGAATATGGGCAGCGAGAATGGCACGGTTCGTTTCAATGGCAACATCACCGAAAGCACACGTCTGTTTACATACGCCGATACGGTCAGTTGGACCCGCAGTACACATACGTTCAAAGGCGGCGTCGAAGTGCGGCGCGCCGCTTCAAGCAACTCTGAGGATGTCGCCGGGAATGACTGGAGCTCATTCCCGCGAGCTCATGGCGGCGAGACTGCGCTAGCTCCGGTTCAAGGAATCGACGGTACGAATATATCTGGGCTCCAAGGCACGTCCACTACGGGAAACAATCTCGCCATGCGAGGTCTGCTGGTATTCCTGACGGGCTCGCTGCGGCAAGTCAATCAACTCTATTATGTCGGTTCCGCCAAGCGTCTGGATACGTGGGACGATTACCTTGTCTCGACCCAGAGAACGCGCGAGCTAAACCAGAACGAGATGTCGGTTTTTTTCAAAGACGATTGGAAGGTGCATCGCGATCTGACGCTCAACCTCGGTGTACGCTGGGATTATTACGGCGTGCCGTGGGTCTCGTCGGGTTTAACATCGTCTCTCGCAGGCGGCGGAGGCGCGTTGTTCGGATACTCCGGACGCAGCTTTCAGGATTGGATGAGACCGGGACGACGTGGCGACCTGACACAGATGATTTATGTGGGACCCGATTCGCCAAATCCCAACCTGCGGGCTTGGCCGAAGGACTGGAACAACGTCGGTCCGGCAGTCGGATTTGCGTGGCAGGTCCCCTGGTTTGGCGC
>QHXA01000182.1:11913-12168 GCA_003222755.1 Acidobacteriota bacterium | reverse complement strand
TCGCACAGGCATTCGTAGCGCATGCATATGGAACAATCGGTGGTTCAATCTTTGCCGCATTCTCCTTTGCCGCCCTTCAAGGGGTGTTGATCAACATTCTTCCCGCCAACACGTTTCGCCGAATATCTCCCCTGGTACAGACGATCTCGATATTTGTTCTGCTCACGCTGTTGTTGATTACACCGTTAGCAAAGGAAAGCATTCCCGCTTTCGCTACGGCGAGGAGCCGCATACTCGACTACTACCCTGTGATGT
>QHXA01000182.1:7371-11906 GCA_003222755.1 Acidobacteriota bacterium | reverse complement strand
TGGATCGGCGTGCGTTTCCCCAAGTGGGACACTCGTTCGACGTCGGCGGGCGGACACTGCCCTGACGGCTGCCGGCGTGGTGTTCGCCATATTCATTCTCTCGTACTGGCTAGGTTATTACCGGTATTCGCGGAAGATTCTGGAATCACCGGAGTCGAATGACACTCCGCCTCCGCCCGTGAAAGCACACGTGACGAAGTTTATCGACCGGCTGTTCTTCAGGAACGCCGTCGAGCGAGGCACATTCCATTTTATAGAGCAGATCAGTCGGCGTAGCGGCAAACATCGGATACTGACGGCGCTCTACACGGCGATTGGAGCCGCTCTCGCGTTGTCTTCGCTTTTTGCCATTAATCCAGATTCGGGAGGCAGATTTCCGTTTCGGCTATCTTCAACCGGTTCGCTCGAAGCCTCGCTGACTCTTATGTTCGTTTGGATCGCGGGATTACGGGCCACATTCAATGTGCCGTACGAGTTGAATTCGAACTGGATCTTTCAAACCGCCGGTGAAACCAATGCAGCGAGCTTTCTGAGAGCCACGCACAAATGGATATTTCTCTACCGAATCGTGCCGTTGCTTCTAATACTGACGGTTTTTGAGTTCTCCAGTTTCCCGGCAGCGACGGCGGCCTGTCACCTGACTTTTGATTGTTTTGTCGCTGCTCTGCTGGTCCAAACATTCTTCGTGAACTTCAACCGAGTGCCATTCACCTGCAGATTTTCATCCAGCAAGCTCCAGTTGGTTTTGATTGCAGCTGCATATCTCTACGGTTTCACGATTTATATTCAGATCGCCGGAGGCCTGAAGGGATTCGTGACGGCAATGTCCGCACTGGATCTGGCGCGTTTCGGACGAATGATTCTGTTCGCATGTATGGCGGCGATCTTAATCGCGGTCATTCATAAATATCGCAACACGGCGCCGATCACCTACGATGACGCCGAATCCGTGTTACTCGACATCTCTTCCGACGGCGGATATTGGACAGCGACTAAACCGAAATCTCACGGCAAAACAAGGCCACCATCCGTGCGGACAGTCCTGCTTGCAGGACTTGTCATGACGGCTGTGGCGGCGCCTCTGGGAATCATCTTTGAACTGACTGGAAAGACACTGGATCGGCGTGCGTTTCCCCAAGTGGGACACTCGTTCGACGTCGGCGGGCGGACACTGAATCTTTCCTGTTTAGGTAATGGCAGGCCGACAGTGATTTTGGAAAGCGACGTTGCCGTTGCCGGTTATAGCTGGCTGACCACGCAACGCGAGATTGCGCGATTTGCCCGCGCTTGTTGGTACGACCGCGCCGGTTACGGGTGGAGTGATCCAGGGCCATTTCCGAATCATAGCGACTCCGTGGCCCGCGACCTGCGTCAACTTTTGATTGCCGCAGGCATTTCTCCGCCGTACATATTGGTTGGCCACGGTATAGGTGCTTTCCACGTTCGCGTTTACAACGGGTTTTATCCTCATGACACAGCTGGCATGGTGCTGGTCGATCCATTGAATGAAGACACGACCATTCACGTACACAATCACGACGAAAATCTTCGCCCTGCTGTCGTTGAATTTAGCAAGGCGTTGGGTTTCATTGGCATCTTGCGCCTTATTGCGCCGAGTCCAGGGCCGACGCCGCCAGGATGGACTTCGGCAGAATGGGGCACAGCCGTGGCCATGGCATGGCAGCCCAAAAGCGCAGTCGCCCATATCCACGAGGGTCCCCTTTGGATAAGCGGCGAACTGGCGAGAACCGCAGGCAATCTTCACGACCTTCCGTTGATGGTGCTTTCCGGCGAAAAGCATGCTGCGTTGTTTCTAGGCCAAAACGTGACTCTTGAACCGGAGCGGCACGAAAATCTTTCGCGCCAGTCCACTCGAGGCTCTCACACCGTAGTGCCTAACAGCGGCTATTGGAACCCGTATAAATCGCCCGAGCCTGTAGTCGAAGCAGTCGGCAAGATTCTTTCTAGCACTATCGCTTGACAACAGATCGGATCCCGATATACTGGCGAACGACTTAGTCACAATAGGAGACATGAATAAGCATCGCGTCAGACGGTCATCGGGCGTTCTGCTTTGTATCCTGGAGCTCTTGTAACCCGAGTCGATTAACCACCGAGTGTATCCACTGTGAGATCCATCTTCGTCTCGACTGCGTCAGACACACCACCCATTGCGCAGACCCCATGAAAAATTCCATGACACCGTCGGCCAGCTGGAGTATGAACGTTCAAACCCGCGCACGGATATTGGTCGGAATAAAGACGGCGTGGGATTAGAGACGTAAAGGAGCCAGATGTGTGAAAACCATCATCAAAGTGGCCGATCTGACCAAGAACTACGGCCGCAAGCGCGGCATCATTGACCTTTCGTTCCAAGTCGCCGAAGGCGAGGTCTTCGGCTTCCTCGGTCCCAATGGTGCAGGAAAGACGACCACGATTCGCCTGCTGATGGGGCTGCTTTTCCCCGATAGTGGAAGCGCCCAAATCGGGGGAATGGATTGTTGGCGGCAGTCGGTGGAGGTAAAGCGGGTCGTGGGCTACCTCCCCGGCGAACTTGCGCTCGACCCCAACCTCACAGGCGGCCAGATCCTCGCCTACTTTGCAAACTTGCGCGGAGGTGTGGATCGGGCCTATTTGAAGCAACTCACATCGCGCCTCGATCTGGATACCAGCCGGCGTTTCCGCCACTACTCGCACGGTAACAAACAGAAGGTGGGACTGATTCAAGCCTTCATGCACCGCCCCCGACTGCTGATCCTCGACGAACCGACCAGCGGCCTCGACCCCCTTAACCAGCAGGAGTTCGATCAAATAGTGGCCGAGGTGCGAGCCGACGGCCGCAGCGTTTTTCTTTCTTCGCACATCCTCTCGGAAGTGGAGTCGATGTGCGACCGAGTCGGAATCATCCGAGAGGGGCGGCTGGCACGTGTCGGCGGAGTTGCCGAACTCAAGGACATCAAGCGACACGAGGTGGAACTGACATTCACTGCGGCACCGCCGACCGACGCGTTCCGAGGACTGCCCGGTCTCGAGCGCGTCGAGGTTCTCCCCAACGGGCGTACGCTGCGCCTCACGGTGCAAGGTGGACTTGACGCGGTCGTCAAGGCTGCGGCGCAGTACCCGCTCGTCAACTTCGTCAGCCGCGAACCCAGTCTGGAGGCTATCTTCATGCGCTATTACCAAGGTGATGGTTCGGCGGGCGAAAAGGACAGAGGAAGTGTGGTTTCGTAGCATCTTCCTCAAGACGCTCCGCGACTATCGCGTTGCCATCCTGGGCTGGGGCCTGGGCATTGGCGTGCTCACGCCGGTCGTCTTTGTCAGTATCTCGAGCGTTCTTACCAACTCGCCAGAGGTGCGCGCCGAACTTCTCGCATTGGCGCAGAATCCAGTCTTGCGGCTGTTTGCCGAGCCTATCGACATCGTGCATCCAGGCGGCTACGCGACATTTCGTCTGTCCCTCGTGCTTCCGTTGGTGAGTATCTGGGCGCTGCTGGCGGTTAGCCGCACACTGCGCGGTGAAGAGGAGCATGGCGCCCTGGATGTGTTGCTGTCTACTCCACGCTCACGCCTGCAAGTGGCGACCGAGAAGCTGGCGGCGGTTGGGATGGCTCTGCTGTTGATCGGCCTGCAAATCGGACTCCTGGCGTTCGCAGGCGCCAAGACGACTGGTCTTCAACTCGAACTGACTCAGGCATTGCTCTTCGGCCTGAACATCGCACTGCTCGCGTTCGTTTTCGGAGCGATTGCGCTAGTGCTCTCGCAGTTCACGCGTGAGCGCCGCCCGGCCGCAGGAATGACCGGTGCCCTGCTGGGCCTCTCTTACGTACTTACCAGCGCCGGCCGGACACTGCCGAATGGCGAATGGATTGGGCGTCTCTCGCCGCTCTACTACTTCGAGCTGAGTAAGCCCCTCATTCCCGATTATGGCGCCAATCGCGGTGGCATGCTCGCGCTGGCGGCGCTTGCGGTATTTCTGATCGCGCTCGGCGTGTCGTTGGTCGTGCGCCGCGACGTTGGCGGATCAATAGTCCTGCCTGCTGCTCTACAGTTCCGCGAGCGCGCGTCGCGGCCCGTCCGGAGCGTATGGTCGCCCCACTCGGTTTTCGCCGGCAGCCTGCGCTCACTGGCCGCACCGACGATGTGGTGGGGCCTCGCCGTCGCCGCCTATGCCGGGCTGATCACTGCGATACTCAGGCAAGCGCAACAGAATGTCGCCGGCCTGCTCAAAAGTCTGGCCAATAGCGCTCCCATGTATGCAGACGTTATCGCCAGGTTCATAGGCGGTGGTGACTCTACGAGTAACGCACGTTTTCTCAACCTGATATTCATTCTGCTCACGGTGGTGGTCGCCGCCTTCGGGCTGACGCTGGCCAACCGCTGGGCCGCCGACGAGGAAGAAGGACGGCTCGAAATCTTACTTGGTACGCCGCAGTCGCGAACGCTTGTGATCCTGTCACGCTTTGCAGCTGTTTCGGTCGCGCTGTTGATTGTCGCAGGGCTGATTCTCATCAGCGTGACGCTAACGGCGGCCGCTG
>QHXA01000182.1:0-7366 GCA_003222755.1 Acidobacteriota bacterium | reverse complement strand
GCTGTGGGCATGAGCCTGGATAGAAGCCGTTTAGTACAAGCGGCCCTTGGGATGGTGCCGGTCGGATTGGTTGTGGCAGGGTTTGGCTACCTGCTCGCCGGCTGGCTACGCATGGCCTTGGTCACCGGCATCCTGACCGCTTTCCTGTTCGCGTCGTTCATCCTCACGGCCGTAGGCGCGTTATTCAAGTGGCCCGACGCGCTGCTGCAACTCTCGGTCTTCGAGCAGTACGGCGCGCCGCTAGTGGACGGATTGCGGATATCCAACATGCTAGGACTGCTCGGCGCATCCGCCGTGGCGCTAACCATCGCCACCATCCGCTTTTCGCGCAAGGACCTTGCCCGTTGACGATGCCATTTATCGCCGACAAGACGCGACCTTTTGAGGCCGTCGAACTTGCCCTCGGGAACGACGGAAGAAGACCTCCCCACTCCTTGAGTCTCGAGGTCTGCAAGCAGCCACATTCTAATCTGGAGGTTGAGAGCGCAGAAAACAAGCGAAGCGGATTTCAACTTCACCGTATGGGGAAAGCCGCCTTGGATGACCTGCCACAAACGCCGCAGTGGTTGCCGACCCTTCCAAACTTCTGGGTAGTCGGCTACGCATCGATGTGGAACGTTCGAATTCTCGCAGAATCGCGGCCAGCAATCTACGTCTCCTTAGCCCGACGAAATCATCGCTGACAAACTATATCGGTTGGCTATCTGAGTCGAAGCGTGATGAATGGAATGCGGCATGGAAGACCCGCGCACGGTCTGGATTGAAGCCCGACAAGAGGATAGCCTGATAAAATGCCTCCCCGGCAGCCTGTGTGGAGAAGCGGCTTATCGACGCTAATGCGAGGCTGAACCATGGAGACAACTACATGCGAATGCTCATTCTCACATCGGGCTTGGCGGCGTGGATCGCGGTGGCTCCTGCAGTCGCTTCCGCCCAGGTCCCAGCAGCAACGGCAGAATCCGGTACTGACTTTATCCAGACACTCTTCGTGTTCATGCTGGCCACGTTCATCGGACTCGGCGTGGTCAGTCGCGTATCGCGGTTATTGCATACACCGTTGATGTCGCTGACGAACGCGATCTCGGCCATCGCGGTCGTTGGCTCGATCGTCATCACCGGGCTGGACCATCCGCCATACATTACTATCCTGGGCGCCATCGCCCTGTTCGCGTCCATGACCAACATCGTCAGCGGCTTCTTGATTACCGACCGCATGCTCAAGATGTTTAGGACACGAAAGGGCGGCAAGTCATGAGGGTACAAATCATCCAGCTCGCGTATCTGATTGCAACGGCCCTTTTCGTTTTCGCGCTGCACTGGATGAATGATCCCAAGACGGCGCGCCGCGGTGTAATTTCTGGCGTTGTCGCGATGCTGATGGCGGTGGTGGGCACACTGGTCGAGCCCGGAATCGTCAATTGGGGCTGGATTGCGCTAGCGCTAGTTCTCGGCTTTGCGGTCGGTGTGCCGTTGTCCAGGGTCCCTTTGACAGCGGTTCCCCAGCGAACCGCCTTGTCTCACGCATTCGGCGGCCTTGCCGCGGGTCTGGTCGGCACCGCAGAGTACTATCTCTCGCTCCAGCAGAATGTGGAGAACCTGACTGCCTTTCGCATGACTGCGATCATCGCCGAAATCATTCTTGGATACCTGACGTTTACGGGCAGTCTGATGGCTGCGGGCAAGCTCCAAGAGATCAAATGGATTCCGCAGCGGCCTGTAACGTATCCGCTGCAGAACGTGAGTAACCTCTCGCTGCTGGGGATTGCAGTTGTTTGCGGCGTCGCGCTAATCGTTCAGCCCGTGGCGCTGGCATTCCTCTTCCCAGTAATCATCGTTCTGGCGCTGGCCTTCGGGATCTTGCTTGTGATCCCGATCGGCGGAGCGGACATGCCCACAGTGATCTCGCTCTTGAATTCTTATGCTGGCTTGTCCGCCGTGGCGATGGGGTTCGTTCTGGATAACAAGCTCCTGGTCACGGCCGGAGCCCTCGACGGGTCCTCCGGTCTGATCCTGTCGATCATTATGTGCCGTGCCATGAACCGCTCCTTCACGAACGTGCTTTTCGGGGCCTTCGGACAGGTGCAGGCGAAGGCCGTAAGCGCCGAGGGCAAGACGGCGAAGAGCGAGACGCCGGAAGGCGCCGCGCAGATGATGGAGCAATCAAGTCTGGTAGTGATTGTCCCCGGATATGGCATGGCAGTAGCCCAGGCGCAGCACCGTGTCCGCGAACTCTACGATCAGTTGAGTAAGCGTGGCGTCGACGTGCGTTTCGCAATTCACCCCGTAGCCGGCCGTATGCCGGGGCACATGAATGTTCTGCTGGCCGAAGCGGAGATCCCGTATGACAAGCTCGTCGAAATGGACGACATCAATCACGACATGCCGCAAGCTGACGTCGCACTCGTCATCGGGGCTAACGATGTGGTCAATCCAGCCGCGCGACACGACCGCGGCAGCCCGATCTTCGGCATGCCAATCATCAACGCGGACAAGGCACGGATCTGCTACGCCATCAAACGCACGATGAACCCGGGCTTCGCCGGCATCGAAAACGAGCTGTACTATGCTCCGCAGACGTTCATGCTTTTCGGTGATGCAAAGGCGGTTGTGGGGAATCTGGTAAAGTCACTTTCGGCACAAGGCAATACGCATTGAGGTGGGTTTTGGTGAATGCTGATTTGTTTCAAACCCGTGAGAAATTCGGTTAGCTCCTGATCTCTCCCGCGTGTGTAACTACCATTGCAGTGATGATCTCGTCATCGAAATTCAGCTGAACGCGCCCATCTTTGACCTGCGACAACAGCAGGCTTGAAATGTTGCGGGAATACATCTGGCTGGCGTGGGCGGGAACGGTTGTCGCTAAGTCATATGGACCGATGATGGTGACTCCATAACGGACAACGGAGTTCCCGACTTCCGTCAGATCGCAGTTGCCGCCCGCTTCCGCTGCCATGTCTACAATTACCGAACCTGGCCGCATGTCCTTGACCATGTCTTCAGTGATCAACCGCGGCGCGGGACGGTCCGGGACGAGCGCAGTGGTGATAACGGCATCGATCCCACGAAGGGTCTCGTGCAACAACTCACGGATCTTGCGAGTCGATTCTTCCGCCAATTCCTTCGCGTAGCCGCCGGCGGTCTCTGTGTCCTTTTGTACAAGTGGAACTTCGATGAATTTCGCTCCGAGGCTTTCGACCTGTTCCTTCACGGCCGGGCGGATGTCGAACGCGGAAACTATCGCCCCCAGGCGTTTCGCTGTTGCGATTGCCTGGAGGCCGGCGACACCAGCGCCGAGTATGAAGACGGACGAAGGCCGGATCGTGCCGGCCGCGGTCATCATCATGGGCATGAGTTTTCCGAGGCTCGATGCCGCGACCAATGCCGCCTTGTACCCGGCAATACTGCTCTGCGACGACAACGCATCCATGGATTGCGCGCGTGTGATGCGCGGCACACGGTGCATGCTGAGCGCTGTGACGCGGCGGGCGGCGAGCACTTCCAGTACGTCTCGATTCCGGGCGGGCTGCAGGAAGCTGATTAGAATCGCACCTTCTTTAATGGCATGCGCTTCTTCCACGGACGGCGGCTGGACCTTCAGAATCATGTCCGCCTTTCCCAGGATTCCGGCCGCCGCGTCAACGACAGTTGCACCGGCCTCACGAATCATCTCGTCCGTTACGGCTGCGCCGGACCCTGCACCAGCCTCGGCAATCACGCCGAGCCCGGTTCCGACCAACTTCGCAACCGAGTCAGGGACGAGCGCCACACGCTTCTCATAAGGCACGGTTTCTCTGGGCACGCCAACATCCATCGAGTTTCCTCCATCGTGATTCAGCCTCATCTCAACAGTGGGAATTGAGACCCGAAACGGCTCGTCAACATCGCCACCGCACAATTAGCGATTCTCTCGAATTGAAGATTGCTGTGCAAATTTGAAATCTTGGTTACAAATTGGCGACCGGCGGTTGATCAGCGCTTGCAGATGCGTTGCAGATTGCCGACTGAAAGACTGAAAGCCGTGCGCGTTGCCTGACGCCAACAATGATGTATACTGCCGCCAGGTTTTCACCCATGAGCGAATACATCGGGATTGCCGTCAGCTTTGTGCTCGCGGGCGGGATTACGGCGCTGATGGTCGTGTTGAGTTCCACGCTGGGAAAGAAGAATCCCACGGCGGTCAAGTTGGCCCCGTTCGAGTGCGGAGAGGAGCCATTATCGCAGCCAGTAGGAAGGTTCGCGATCAAGTTTTATTTGGTCGGGATTCTGTTCATCCTGTTCGACGTCGAACTCGTCTTTCTGTATCCATGGGCCGTGGTGTACCACACGTTGGGAATCCCAGGTCTGGTCGAGATAGGCATCTTCCTCGGTATCTTGATGGTGGGCTTCGTTTACGCGTGGGACAACGGCGCCTTGGAGTGGCGGTAACGTTATGAGCGATACATCATTCTTCACCAGTAAGCTCGAGGAGGCGATTGGCTGGGCTCGGAAGTATTCGATCTTCCAGTATCCCTTCGTGACCGCGTGTTGCGGAATGGAGTACATGGCAACGGCCTGCTCTCACTATGCCGTGGATCGTTTCGGAGCCGGCTTACCTAGATTTTCTCCGCGCCAGGCCGATGTACTTTTCGTTGTGGGCACGATCAGTCACAAAATGGCGCCCGTCTTGAAGCGCGTTTATGAGCAGATGGCTGACCCGAAGTGGGTAGTCGCCTTCGGTGTTTGCACATGCACCGGCGGTTTCTATGACAACTACGCGACCGTCATGGGTATCGACACGATCATACCGGTCGATGTCTACATACCGGGATGCCCGCCCCGGCCGGAGATGGTCCTTGACGGTCTGATAAAGCTCCAGTACAAAATCCAGCACCAGCGCACGACCGGTGAGCGTGTTCCATCGGAACCTCGTCCGGAGATCTTCGAGCGATGAATAGCACGTCCTTGATCGAATCCGTTAGGAACCATTTTCCCGATGCAGTCTCGAGTTCCCACACCTACCGAGACGATGCCACCGTGATTCTGCGGCGGGATTTCCTGCTCGAGGTGGCCCGGTTTCTAAAGGCAGACCCGGCATTGCAAATGAATTCCCTCACGGACATCGCCGCCGTAGGCTACTCCGCTTTCGGAAAGCGGCCCACGCCCGCCTTCTTCGCTTCTTCGGGGGTGGCGGTGAGTCCTTCTTCTGAGATTCCCGATGAGAGCCCGTGGCCTGGACCGCCCGGCGAATCCCGCTTTGCGGTCGTGTACCACTTCTTCTCGTTGGTTCACAAGCATCGGCTACGGCTGGTGATTCCGGTGGACGAGGCGGTGGCCGAAGTCGATTCACTGACCTCGCTATGGTCCGGAGCCAACTGGCTCGAACGCGAGGTCTGGGATATGTTCGGGATTCGCTTTCGTGGGCACCCGAACTTGAAGCGCATTCTCATGTACGAAGGGTTTGAGGGCCATCCGCTGCGCAAAGACTATCCGGTCAAAAAGCGTCAGCCTCTGATTGGACCGGTTAATTAGTTATGCCAATCGAGACGACACACCTCACACCTTTGACGCACACATCGGATCTGGAGACGCGGGACATGCTTCTCAACATCGGCCCCGCTCATCCGGCGATGCATGGAATCATCCGGATCGTGACCGAGCTCGACGGAGAGCGGATCCAGACGGCCGACGTCGAGATCGGTTACCTTCACCGCGGCTTTGAGAAAATGTCGGAAACGGTCGACTACAACGGAGTCATGCCCTACACCGACCGGCTCAATTACGTTTCCCCGCTCATCAATAACATGGGCTACTGCATGGCTGTGGAGAAGCTCCTTGGGATTTCCGTTCCGGAGCGATGCCACTACGTGCGGGTCATCATGTCGGAGATTTCGCGGATTTGTGATCACCTCACCTGCGTGGGGGCGAGCGCGATGGAGTTGGGCGCCTTTACTGTTTTTCTCTACATGATCAAGGCCCGCGAATATTTGTGGGACCTCGTGGAGAAAGTGACAGGAGCGCGCTTGACCATCAGCTACTGCCGCGTCGGTGGAGTGAAGGCGGACCTCCCCAATGATTTCGCCGAGTCCTGCGGAAAGGCCTTTGAGGAAACGCGCAAGGTCCTCGTCGACTCGGACGGACTTCTTACGCGCAACCGGATTTTTGTGGACCGCATGAGCGGAACAGGGGTGATCACCGCCGAAGACGCCATTTCTTACGGGATCACAGGTCCGTTTCTTCGCGCGACGGGCGCAGACTACGACGTGCGTAAGGACTGCCCATATGCTGTCTATGACCGGCTAGCATTTGATGTGCCGGTCGGCACGCGAGGCGACAACTTGGACCGTTATCTGGTTCGCATGGAAGAGATGCAACAGTCGATGCGCATTGTGGAGACGGCACTCCGCCAAATGCCGCCAGGCCCCGTGCAGGTCCATCCCGAAACGGGCCATCNNTCGATCTCGGCAAGGTCGGGAACATCACGGCAATCTCAGGCAATTCCGCCGTGACTTGCCCAACGCTTGAAGGTTCTGGTCGTGCGGAGCATAAATCCATTGCCACAGACGAAAAGAGGGTCTTCCTTCCCCCGAAGGAAGACACCTACGGCAACATCGAAGGCCTGATGCAGCAATTCAAGCTGGTCATGTTCGGCCACGGAGTGCGACCGCCCAAGGGCGAGGTCTACTTTCCGGTTGAAGGCGCCAACGGAGAGCTCGGGTTCTACGTCGTGAGCGACGGAACCGGGAACCCATACCGCGTCCGTGTCCGCCCTCCCTGCTTCACGATCATGTCGGCGCTGCCGAAGCTTCTCGTTGGCGAGATGATCGCCGATCTGATTCCGACCTTCGGGTCCGTAAATATGATCGGAGGGGAACTCGACCGGTGAGACTCTCCGATCTTGAAGGCAAAGCTGCGGAAATCATGCAGCGTTACGAGTATCCGAAAGCAGCCATGCTGCCTCTGTTGTGGCTCGTGCAGCAGAACCAAGGCTATATCTCCCCGGAGGCCGAGGCCTGGGTTGGCCGCCTCATTGGAGTCTCGATCGCGCACGTGCGCGAAGTTGTCTCCTTCTACAACATGTTCCACACCAAGCCGGTGGGCCGGCGTGAGCTTCGGGTGTGCACGAGTTTGCCGTGCGTCGTGCGGGGCGCGGACGATCTGCTGGAGCGGATCAAGGAGCGCTTGAAGATCGGCCCAGGCGAAACCACGCTGGGTAAGGAAGTCACGCTTACTGAAGTCGAGTGCCTGTGCGCCTGCGAGATGGCGCCGATGGCGCAACTTGACGAACGGTTTGTCGGTCCTCTCGATGGTGAAACCGTCGACACGATTATCAAAGACGCTCTTGCAGAACCCGGCAAACCGGAATCGGCCCCTGAGCCTGAGCCCTTCA
>QHXA01000181.1:9607-10846 GCA_003222755.1 Acidobacteriota bacterium | reverse complement strand
TGACCGCCCCTACAGTTGCTGAGCTGATAGCTGACGGCTGACAGCGCGCGGCCAGCCGAATTCGTCAACTTGGTTGCGGCCACAGGCCGCGCTAAGAAGGAAATATGAGAATCACGCTCGAAAAGCTGCTTGCGCGAACCATCGGCGTTGCAGTCATTTTGATGGTTTGCAGTTCAAGCGACGGTCTTCTTAACGCGCAGGGTACGGGGGGCACCATCTCTGGTACTGCGAAGGATGCAACGGGTGCGATAGTGCCCGGAGTAACGGTAACCGTGACGCATGTCGGCACCGGCATTATGCGAACAGCGATCAGTGGAGACGCCGGAGAGTACCGCATTCCGGCGCTTGCTATCGGTACTTACAACCTGGAAGCGGAACTGCCGGGCTTCAAGAGGATTGCTCGTACTGGTATTACGCTGCAGGTCGGCCAGGAAGCGGTTGTTACCTTCACTCTTCAGGTCGGAGATTCAACTCAGGAGGTACTGGTCACCGAGGGTGTGCCGTTGATTGAAACCACGACAGCAACGGTGAGTGGCGTGGTTGACCAGAGGCAGTTGCGCGATATTCCACTCAACGCGCGCAGCTTTCTCGAATTGATTCCTCTGCAGACCGGCGCAGTCTTTCAAGAAGCCGGAACCGCGGACGGACGATTGGTCACCAAGGGGTTCGCCAAGAAGTTGGCCGTCGTGGGCACCCGGGCCGCGTCGAACAGCTTCCTGCTTGATGGCGCGGACGTCAATGATGCCAGCAACACCGGCGGTAGCAGCGCGGGCGGCTCAATGGCGGGAGTGGAAGCGGTCGCCGAGTTCCGTGTCGTCACGAACGCCTATGACGCCGAGTATGGAAAGCACACCGGCGCAGTGGTCAGCGCTGTGACGAAATCGGGCACGAATGATCTTCACGGTTCGGTTTTCGAATTCCTGCGCAATGACAACTTTGATGCCAGGAACTTTTTCGACCGTGAGGAAGCCGCCGGTAAACCGGAATTCCGGAGGAACCAGTTTGGTTTTTCAGCTGGTGGTCCGATTATCAAAAACAAGACATTCTTTTTCGGAAATTATGAAGGTATGAGGGAAGCTCTTGGGCGAACCACATCTTTCAATGTTCTCGGCGTGCAGGCACGCAATGGAGTCGTACAGGGCGTTGCCGTTCCCATTAACCAGAAGGTGCGTCCGTACCTCGCAATGTATCCGGTGCCTAACCAGCCCGATCGCGCGGACGGAACCGCTCAATACATCG
>QHXA01000181.1:9127-9596 GCA_003222755.1 Acidobacteriota bacterium | reverse complement strand
TACGTAACCAGCAAGGTCGATCACCGGTTCACGCCTTCGGATTCGATTTTTGGCCGGTTTACCTTCGAGAATTCCCAACAACTGTTACCCAGGCTCAGCAGCGCCGGCGACAACAGAACAGCGAGTCGGCTGGCAGCTTTGGAATACACGCATCTGTTTTCCTCGACATTATTGAGCCGAGCCCATCTTTCCTTTAATCGAACGAAACCCAGCAATTTCGATGTGCCGCTGGAAGGCTTTTCGTTTCCGGATTTCAGTTTTAAAGATACAAGGGCACAAGGAACGATCGGAGTTACGGGTCTGGATAGCCTCGGAGGAGATACGCGAAATCCGAACGTGCTCGTTCAAAACAATTTCGATTACAAGGAAGACATTATCTACAACCATGGAAAGCACGCCATGAAGGTTGGCGGTCAGTGGGAAAGATTGCAGTTCAACCTCTTTTCCGGATTTCAGGCAGGCGGGAGTT
>QHXA01000181.1:7826-9016 GCA_003222755.1 Acidobacteriota bacterium | reverse complement strand
GACATCAAAGTCACGGCGAACTTCACGCTCAACGCCGGTTTGCGGTACGAGTTCGTCACGGCTCCTATCGAGGTCAACGGAAAGACATCGAACATCAGAGACCTTTCTCCCGAACGCCTCCGGACGGTTCGGCCCGACACGATGGACGTAGGCGGCCCGTACATGAAGAACCCCTCATTGAAGAACTTCGCTCCGCGCGTTGGTGTGTCCTGGGATCCTTTCGGGACCGGGAAGACCGCGCTCCGGGCCGGCGGTGGTGTTTACTTCGAACAGATCTTGCCCTATCTCTATTGGTTTGAACTGGCGAATGCACCACCCTTCCGGTCGGGTTCAAGTCTCCTGAGGCAGAACGTTGCCATCGACTTCCCTGACGCTTACACGACGCAGCGATCGATCCTGATCTCGGGTGCTGGTGGTTCACTGACCCAGGTTGATGGAAAGGAATACGACCCAAAGCAGCCGACCGTATACAAATGGAGCATGGACATTCAGCAGCAGATTGGTTCCGACACCACAGTGGATATCGGCTATGCCGGCACGCGTGGAGTTCACCTCTTCCGGCAGGTCCAATTCAACACGACGCCGTCGGAAATAAGGAATGGACGGCGCTATTACCTGCCCAATCCGTACATGAGCCGTATGCGATGGAGTCTTCTCGATGCCGAGTCCGACTATCACGGGCTGCGCATCGGCGTGACGAAGCGGCTCAGCCGCGGTTTGCAGTTGCAGAGTTCGTTCACCTTTTCCAAGTCCATCGATGACTGGTCCACGTGGGTGCGCGCGACTGACTTAACATCATCCAATCGCGATGGATACGGAACTGAGAAAGCCCACGGCCTGTCCGGGTTCGACGTGCGCCGGGTTTTCTATACCAACTTCGTGTACGACCTGCCGGGAGAAAAATGGAATGGGGCAATTGGCCGGATCTTTGGCGGATGGAATTTGAGTGGCATCCTGCGCTTCCAGGATGGATTTCCAATCACGCTCAGCGCAGAACAGCCTAGATCGGGAACCCTTCAACTGCAGCAAGTCGGCGGAAGCACGCTGGATCTTGCTCCGGGAGCGGATCAGAAAAAGGCGATCCATCCGCGGAATCCGAATCAGTATTTCGACACGTCGGTTTTCCGGTATCCAACGCCCTTCTACCAGGGCAATCTAGGAAAGAACACGATGACTGCTCCGGGCATCGC
>QHXA01000181.1:0-7717 GCA_003222755.1 Acidobacteriota bacterium | reverse complement strand
GTTACGGCTTTCGATCGAAACGGCAGATTGCGGAGTGATGCTGGTCAAATTACGAGCACGTCGACAAGTGCACGCCAGATTCAGTTTGCACTGAAGTTCTTGTTCTAATGCGCTGGAAAAAACAATGACAAAAACACTCTGTTACGTGTTCGCGAGTTGTATTGCTTTGCTTTTCTGGCTGGCTCCCCGCCCCACTGCGGCTCAGGCGCAGCAACAAGCCACGCTGGTGATCGACGGTGGAACCTTGATCGACGGCAGCGGAGGAGCGCCTGTTCCGAATGCCCTCATCATCATCCAGGGAAACAGGATCACCAATGTGTCACGAAAGGGCCAGATTTCCTATCCGTCAACAGCTCAAGTGATTCATGCCGATGGGAAGTTCATTCTTCCGGGTTTTTGGGAATCCGAAACCGTGTACGGCTGGTTCGGAGGGGAGTCGGAGCTCATACATGGAGTAACGTCCATCTCTGACATCGCGACGAAGTCCGAAGTGGCAATGCTACATAAAGAGGCTGTCAACCGGGGAAAGACGGGTGGCCCTAGAACGTTCATCGGAACGGGGTACCTCGGTTCAGAGCGTGTCACAGGTTTCGAGACTCCGTTTGAGAGAGCACAGGTTCCGAAATCCGCGGCGGAAGCGCGGGATGTCGCAAAGCGCTTTATTGCTGCGGGGTCCGACATGGTCATGTTCTTCGACGGGGGACTACCGATCGAGTATTATCAGGCCGCCTTTGATGAAGCAAAGAAAGCAGGACGGGCCAGGGTCATTCGCCCAACGGCGGCTGTGGGAGTAAAAGAAGCGGTATTGGCGGGAGCGGATCATATCTCGCACTCGTCGGGCATCGATAGAGCGATCGTGAAAGACGGATCGAGGTGGACGAATGAACTCGATCGATACGCCGATATGGATGAGGCGAAGGCCGCAGACCTTATTAAGTTTCTCGTGGAACGCAACGTGAGTTTGTCTCCGACTCTGATTCGCAAGGGAATGGGTTTTCATGAGGCAACGGCTCGTTTCCAGGAACAAGACCGCGAGTGGTGGCTGTCCAATCCGAACCTTCGCGCGTACTACCCCGAGCACCTGTTTGAGAGCGCCCTGATGGAAAGTACTCCGCCGCCTCCGGAGCCTGCCGTCCGGGAACGCAGAATGAAAGGCTACAAGAACATGCTGCGATTCCACGGTGACTTCGTCAAGGCGGGTGGCCGCATGCTCGCGGGATGCAACTCGCCTTTCATTGTTCCCCCAGGCTTGTGCCTTCATCAGGAGTTGGAGGTGTTCTCTGCGGCCGGACTGACATCAATGCAAATGATTCAAGCAGTCACAAAGTGGCCGGCAGAGACCTTCAAGGTGGCCGATAAACTCGGAACCATTGAATCGGGGAAACTGGCAGATTTGGTGATTGTCAATGCGGATCCTACGCAGAGCATTCGAAACCTGCGGCAGATTCATTCGGTTGTTTTTGACGGCAAGGCGCAGGATCTGACGTATCACGCGTCGTATCGCACGCCGTTCTTGGGCGGCTCCGGACTCGATGGCAACAGTGTCGTGGAAGACCTCGCCTGGGTTATCGCGATGAAAGCCGGAACTTCCGGACCGCAAGAGGGAGGAACGGGACCAGACCAAGTGCGAGTAGGCCCGCCGGGAATCCTCAGCATCTCTCCTTATATCGTGACGGAAGGCAGTCCGACGACTACGCTCACCGTTAAAGGAGCAAATTTCGTGAGAAGATCCCAGGTTTACTTCGACAATAGCCGTGTTCCGTCTCGATGGATCAGCGCCACAGAGTTGCAGGTGACCCTCGATGAAAACGTTCTTCGACAGGTTGGACGATTCGATATCTACGTCAAGACTCCGGGTCCGCTTATAAACCCGATTTGGCATGCGCGAGATGGTGTCTCGAACACAGCGCATTTATTGGTGAACTTCAAACACGAGCATTTATTGGTGAACTTCAAATACGATTGAAATCAAAAACGCTACGTATTTCTTAAACTCGATGGAGGCATCAAATGAAAAAGAGCACGGTTCTCTTATTTGTGCTGGCAGGCCTTCTTATGATTCCGGGCTGGTTGATCGCGCATCACTCGGAAGGGAATTACGATCACGATAACCTCTGGGTGATGAAGGGAACGATCACGAAGATGGACTTCGTGAACCCCCATGTCATTCTTTACTTCGATGTCAAAACGAAGTCTGGCGACGTCGAGAGCTGGTCAGGGACCACTTCTTCTCCCAACGCGATGCGCCGGTATGGCTGGACTCCCAACGTGGCCAAGCCCGGGGACTCGATCGTCGTTACCGGCTTTTTGGATAAAGAAGGGAGAAAAATAATTCAGATGGCGGAAAATGTCATCAACGGGAAGAGCCTCGCGATATCAACCACGGCGGAAACGCAGTTGCACGACTACTATCAGCGTAATCCCAACAAGCCACCAAAGAACTACAACTGAAACCCGCGGTAAGGGAGTACAAAATGATAAATCGATTCGAGACTTCGATCTTTTTGCTACTGCTGGTTCTCTCGGCGGCTGTTGTTTATGCGCAGACAGTCCAAACCGTTCCCAAACCCAGGGCGGATGCGGTCAAGCCTGCGCTGCGTGCGCCCGATGGAAAGCCGGACTTGTCCGGCGTCTGGGGAGTCGTGGATAGAGCTCCGGGTATCAATACCACGGCACGTGAAGAATCAGTCTTCTTGGAAAAACTCTACGGCCGATTGCCGAACGAGCAGCCCTCGCGGACTGCATGGGGCGAGGAACGGTACCTCTATAACAGGGATCCCAGAAAATCTGAGGGTCGAGATCAATTTGGCGCAAGAGAAGAATTAAATCCTGCGGAGCACTGCGTTCCTTACGGTCCATCGATGTTGATCATCGATAACGGCGCGGTCGGTGTTGGCGGATACGAAATCATACAAACGCCCCGCCGCGTGCTTATCTTCTACGAGCGGGATCACACCATACGGCAAATCTGGACCGATGGACGAGGACACCCGCCGCAGGAAGAGTTGGAATATTCGTTCATGGGCCACTCCATTGGCCGTTGGGACGGAAACACCCTCGTCGTCGACACGGTGGGTCTGCGCAGCGAGCCCTGGCTCGATGGCGCGGGTAACGTGTCGAGCAAGCAGTTGCACCTGGAAGAGCGATACCAGCGCCTCGACCATGACACCTTGAAAGTTCAATTGACGCTTACCGATCCGATAGCATTCACCAAGCCTTGGGTTCGAAACACGTACCGCAGATTGCGAAATTGGGACCTGGTGGAAGACGTTCGATGCTGGCCCGGGTCCGAGCAGTTGCGCAATCAGGAAGATCTATTTCATTTCCGATCAGATAAATAGCAAAGATTCTGACTCACGCGAGAGGAGATTTGAAATTGGACGAATCCTGCATCTCAAATCCGAAATCCGAAATCTCAGATTGGACTCGCATCAGGCAGTCCAATTTGCGATTTCGGATTTCGGATTTGAGATGCAGGATTCGTCCAATTTCAAAATTGTCCCGTCTGAGCCCGCGATTCGTCGAGTATCTCGGCACTCATGTGTTGCGCAGTATAGGAGGAACTATGGACAGCAGAATCGCAGGCATTGCCGTTTTTTTCGCCCTGGCATTTTCGTTGGTGGGGTTCGCTCAGCTCAGTACCGGCACTATTTCAGGAACAGTTACGGATCAAAGCGGCGCAGTGATACCAGGAGCAGCAATTACGATCAAGGACCTCGATACTGGAGCTTTGCGTAAGGTCGTGGCAAACGAAGCTGGACGCTACTCCGCGGATGCGTTGCCTGTCGGGAATTATGAAGTCACTGTCTCCCTGACAGGTTTTCAGTCCATAGTCAGAAGTGGAATCGAATTGACCGTAGGCCGCAACGCGGTCGTGGATATTGCGCTCTCGCTCGGCAATGTGACCGATACCATCACCGTTGCAGAAGCCGTGTCGCAGATAGAGACAACCACAGCAACAGTCGCGAATCTTATCGACGAGAGGAAGGTACTGGACATTCCATTGAATAACCGCGATTTGACGCAACTGGCATATTTCACCCCGGGCGTGCTTCGAGTTCCTTTGACCATAACTCAGGGCAATACCAATACCGCGGTCGGTGGTTTCGGCGACAAGCTTTCTGTAAACGGAGCCCGATCTCAACAGAACCTCTATCTGTTGAACGGAATTCCGAACTCGGATGCTTCCGGAAATGCGCAGGCCGCTACCGGCGCTTACTCGGGCGCAGAAACCATTAAAGAGTTTCAGGTCATTACGAACAGCTACTCTGCGGAGTATCCCAGCGTTGCTGGAGCGATTCTTAGCGCCGTTACGAAATCGGGCACGAACGCGGTCCATGGAACGCTGTTCGAATTTCTCCGAAATGACAAACTGGACGCGGCAAAGTGGGAAACCAACGCGTTCGGCACTCCGAAGCCCGCGTTTAAAAGGAATCAATTTGGCGGGTCAGTCGGCGCTCCCATCGTGAAAGACCACACCTTTTTGTTCGCCAGCTACGAAGGTCTGCGTGAAAGACAAGGAACCACCACCACTTTTACAACGATCACTGCGGGACCGCGTACGGGAGCATTTGGGCCTGTAAGTCCTCTGGTGGCTCCCTACTTAAGTCTGTGGCCGCTACCCGGAGAGGACGGAACTAGGCTCGTAACGGATTTTGGCGATGGGAGAGCGCTCGTCGCGGGCACAAACCAGAGACCAGTGAGTGACGATTACGCCTCCCTCAAGCTGGATCACCAATTTAAGGGTCAGAAGAAAGGCATGCTTGCCTTCTACTACAACAGGGACGAGGGCAAGGTCGACAACATTAACGCGCTCAAAGCGTCAGGCAACAGCGTTGGACAGAGAAGCCGCACGGAGTTGATGTCCGTGCAGCACACCAGCATCCTTTCAGCCTCGCTGCTGAATGAATTTATCTTTGGGTACACAAAAACGAAGCCGGAGGGAGCTATTCCGATAGGTCCGATCAATTACAAAAACTTCAACGGCGTTGACCTTCGTTTTTCTCCGGACAGAGAACAGATGGGTTCCCTCAGCATTTCGAACATCACAGCCGTTGGATATGTCGATGACTCGACGTCGCCGGGTCACAACAGTCTGATCTTTAAGGATGGCGTATCGCTGACGCGCCAAAAACATGCGATCAAGTTGGGGGGCCAATTCCAGCGGTCGATGGACCATATCAAGACCATCACGACCCAAGGCAATGGCCTTTACAACTTCACCAGCCTGCAAAATTTCCTGGCGGCAAAGCCGATGAGTCTGACTATCAATCTACCGAATGGCGCTCCCGTGCTGGGAATGAAGGTGCAGCAGGATCCGTTTTATGACCTGCGGCAGAACAACTACGCCATGTATTTCCAGGATAATTACACGGCGACTCCATCACTTACCTTGAACTTCGGTCTGCGGTATGAGGTCAGTTCCAACCCCACAGAACTCAGGAACCACCTGAACTCGCTGCGCAGTGTGTACAGCACTCAGGTGTATTACGGGCCACTCTACGAGAATCCAACACTCAAGAACCTCAGTCCCCGCCTTGGCTTTGCGTGGTCTCCAGGAGCTCACAAATTTTCCGTGCGAGCCGGCGCTGGCATTTACTATGAGACCCCTTCCTTATTTAGTACGCAGTTCAATTTGCAGGCGATGTTTCCTTACGGAGTAGCTGGATCCGTGACGGACACGGCGTCGTCTGGACTGATTCGGTTTCCTGATGCGTACACGGCTCAACCGCAGCTGCTAACTGTCAATCCACAGGCCCGCTATATGCAATACGACATGAAGTCAGCCGCCATTTACCGATGGAGCCTGACGCTGGAACGAGAGTTCGGAGCGTGGCTGGTTTCCACCAGCTACACTGGATCGCGCGCACTGCATCTGCTGCTTCAATTTGAGGCCAACACGACGCGGTGGGACGGTTTTCCAAATGATGTTCCGACACTTCAGAAGAATTTCCGATTGGCAAACGGCTATATCAATCCGAGTTTCGGGCGTCTTACGGTTCAGGCTCCGGTGGGCAACTCTTTCTATCACGGGCTGACTGTCAACCTTAGAAGGAGACTGGCGAAGGGACTTCAATTCCAGGGCGCCTACACCTATTCAAAGGCCATTGATCAGGGCGCCTCATCCGTGAATGTCCAAGACAGCCTGGCTCAAACCGTGCGAACCAGCTACTACTTCGATCTCGGAATGACGAAGGGACGTTCATTGTTTGACATGCGCAACAACTTTGTCGGAAACCTGGTATACGATCTTCCGAAATCGAGGCTGACCGGTTTTGCCGGAGGACTGATAAATGGATGGCAGCTTAGCGGCGTTCTAACCTTGGCGGCTGGATTCCCATTCAGCTTGTCGGATGCCGGAAATACAGCTCAGCGAGCGGAGTTCTTTTCCCAAGATGGGCTGAGGCCAAATCTCGTGCCCGGCGGCAACAACAATCCGATACTCGGCAGTCCGAACCTCTATTACGACGTGACCCAGTTCGTTCCATCGACTTGTAGCGGAGCAAGAGTATGCCGGCCCGGTGATCCGGACTACCGAACGGGGCACTATGGGAATCTGGGTTATAACACTCTCACCGGCCCGGGATATCGTACGTTCGATTTTTCCATCCTGAAAAATATTAGCGTTACAGAGGCGTCACGGTTTCAGTTCCGCACGGAATTCTTCAACCTGACGAACCATCCGAATTTCTTCATCCCCAATGCCGGTCCATTCCTGAGCAACGGCACTCGTGATCCTCAAGCCGGCAAGATTACACAGACGCGCGGCACCGCCCGCCAGATTCAGTTTGCGCTGAAGTACATCTTCTAGAAAGAGGAAGAAATGAATACTTGGTCGTTGAAGCTGACATCGATCGTGGCAGTCGTGTTGGCTGGGAGCGCAATACACGGACATGCTCAACAAGCACAACAGGACCTGATACCGCTGCGGCTCACGCCCGGCCTTGTTTCGATTTTGCGAATGATCAACTGGGTGGCATTAGACCAAGGTATTTACCGGAAAAATGGACTCGACGTTGATCAGTGCATGCCTCAAGGTGATGTCGAAGACCTGAAAAGAATTCTCGGCATCGAAGCACCCGCGCAGTATCGTTGCAAGCCCGGCGGTTCGCCATCTCCGATCGGGCTTTCCGGTGGGCAGCCGGCCTTCCTCGCTCATTTCGAGACCAGTAATCCGGCTCCGCGCAAGCGAGTGATTCTCGCGACGCTTCAGGACCGCACCAATTATGTGATCTTTGCCAAAAAGGACATTACCTTACCTGAACAGCTTCGTGGAAAGCGGCTGGCAATTACCTCGCGCTTTAACATTTTAGGATTCCAAGCTTTGCTCTTTTGCCGGGCGATGGGCTGGGAACCGGATAAAGACATCACATTTGTGATAGACCCGTCGGGCACGAATGAGGGACTGCTCAGCGGAAAATTCGACGCCTATATTGCCGGGGAAGGCCTTCCATTATGGCAAGCGGTTCAGGCGGGCCAGAAGCCGCTAATTGAATTCAAATATTGGAAGGTCCCAATGGCATCGAGCAGCGTCCACGTTGAGGAAACATGGTTGCAAAACAACCGAGAAACTGCGCGCCGGTTCATCAAAGCGATGGTGGATACAATCGCAATAGTAAAACAGGATAAAGAAGCCTTTTACCGCGCCCTGGCGAAGTATTACAACATCAAGGATCCGAAGATGCAGGAATTTTTCTATAACACATGGGATTTTCCT
>QHXA01000197.1:23529-28953 GCA_003222755.1 Acidobacteriota bacterium | reverse complement strand
GAACACCAGAAGACACAGGTGGAACAGCTGCGGTCGGCCATGCGTGAACTCGAACACAAATTAACGGAGGCGCAGGCCAAGAGCGAATTGCTGATTGCGAAGCACCGGCGCTCTCGGGCGTTAACGAAGGCAAGCCAGGCTCGAATGTCCGCGCACGATGGATCGAAGACGGGCACGTTTGATCGAATGAACAGCAAGGTGCTGAGCGAGGAAGCTGTGGGCCAGGCGATGGCGGAAATGGCCAACATCGAAGAAAAACTCGCATCCCTCGGCAAGGATGACGAAGTCGAACGCCTTTTAGCGGAGATTAAAGCCCGGCGCGGCGTGGCATGAAGGTCGTCCTTTTAAGTTTGTACATTTTTGCGCACGCCGGAGGCGTGGTAGGAAATTAGCCGGGGGTTAAGCGAGCGGGAGCGAGCGCAACCCCCCGGTTGTCTGAAACCAAGGACATCCGCACCCTGACGCGTACTCCCGACTAAGTTCCTGGCACGCCTACGGCGTGCTCGGGCGGTCATAGACCGCCCCTACAGAAGAACAGAGAAACCCATACAATAGACGTATGGAGAATCTCGCGCTCATCGCGTTGGTAGAAAATCTTCGTCCCGCGATGACCGATCTCATTATTCGGCGCGTCATTCAGCACCAGCCCAACGGATTCATCTTTCAAACCAGGTCCGCCAAGTTGCCGGCGCTCAAAATCGTCGCAGACGTACAGAACCCGGCGCTATATGCGTCGGAAACTCGCCCGCCTGTCGAATCTGCCGGGACGGACTTTCTGATGGTGTTGCGTAAACATCTCACGTCGGCTGAACTCATCGGTTTCAAGAAGCCGCTTTCCGAACGCATTGTGGAGTTCAACTTCAAGACCGTCGTACCGAGCAAGGAACTGGAAACGATGTCAGTCATCTTCGAGCTGTTGCCGAATTCACCGAACATCATCCTGCTGGATGCGGAGCGCCGCGTGATTTCTTCATTCTTGCCGATCACTCCGCAGCATGGTATCGGAGAATACGATGCGTACGCGTTTCCTCGCGCGGGCGACAAGTTGAGCCTGGACGCGCTGCTGGAACCCGGCAACTCCGAACTGACCGGCAGCACACCCGAATCATTGGTGTCGCGGGTTGGGGGAATTGGACCGGTATTCGCGCGAGAACTTGTTGTGCGGCAGCGCAAAACCGGTCGTCCTCTGGTCGAAGAGATTCGAGCCATGATCGCGCAAGCGCGCGCGCCATCGCGTGCGGCATGGGTGTATACCGAGCTGCCGCTTGGCCACATTCTCGATTACATAAGGCCATCGTGAGTCCCATGGAGTTGGAATCCCTCACCCGTACCCACAGCTCGCGCGTGTTTGCAAACATCCTCGAAGCTGCGAAGTTTTACTTTGATGAATTGGAAGGCCGCTTGCTTCTGGAACATGCAAAGATGCCGATACTTCGCGACATGCGACGCGTCGCGAAACGATTTGCGGATCGGGAAAAGCGTCTTCAGCGCGAACAACAGAAGTACGCAGAAGCCGAAGCCCTACAAAAAACCGCGCAGATGCTGACGTCGAGCGGCATGAAAATGGACCAGCATTACGAATCGGCAAAGGTGACCGACTACTTCGCACATGAGCCTCGGCAAATCGAAGTGCCGTTGGATACGACGATCAGCCTCCGAGAAAACGTCGATAGGATGTTCAAACGGTATCAGAAAGCCGGGCGTGGACAATCTATCGTTGCTAAACAGCTCACCGAGCTACGGAATCAGCGAGCGGAAATCGAAGAGCAGACGAAAAGATTGCAGAACATCAAGGATTGGGACACATGGATGGCGATCGCCAGCAAGATTCCATCCAGATCGGAGCGCGGTTCGGCTTCGGCTCCCACTCACGTGCCTGCACAAGCGAGGCGCTTCCGCACATTAACGATTGATGGTAGACAAATACTCGTCGGAAAAGGGGCCCGCGAAAATGACGACTTGACGTTTGATGTCGCCGCGCCGGATGATTTTTGGTTCCACGTTGCGGATTACAGCGGATCGCATGTCATCGTGAGGAATCCAGGAAAAGACAAAGAATTGGAACAACCCGTTCTGGTTAAGGCGGCGCAGCTCGCGGCGTATTTTTCGCAGGCGAGAAATTCATCGAAGGTGGAAGTGCATTACACGAAAAGGAAATATGTTACGAAACCGCGCCACGCGAAGCCGGGTTTAGTGCGGTTGCTCGAATTCAAATCGATTAAGGTGGAGCCAAAAAACTGGCTAGATATGTAATCGCGCGGCTTTAGCCCGTGCGTTAACTAAAGGAGAATATTGCTCGAACTGGATTATACGAACGTATTAGAGAGCGCCGTTCACGCGAACGGAATTCCTAAGATCGCCTTTGAGAAGGCCGCAGAGTCTTCGAAACACATCGTCGACGATATCCATCGTGCGCACGCATCGGGAAAACTGGGGTTTGGTGATTTGCCGACGGATCGTAACGCGCTGAAAGCCGTAATCGACTTTGCCAGGTCGCATTCCTTTCCGAACGTTCTTCTGCTGGGCATCGGCGGATCGGCCTTGGGCCCTGCAGCGCTCGATGCGGCGTTGAATCACCCCAACTCCGGAAGGCGCCTCATTGTTCTCGATAACATCGACCCGGATTTCCTTCGCGACTCGTTGGAGTCGATCTCCGCGCAGGACACTGTTGTGAACGTCATCGCAAAATCGGGCGTAACAGCCGAAACAATGGCGACGTTTGCTGTTGTCCGGCGATGGATGATCGATGCCATCGGCGAGACCAAAACGCGCGAACGATTCGTCGTCACAACGGACCCGGTGAAAGGCGATCTCCTGGCGATTGCACAGCACGAAACGTATCCGGCTTTCGTGATCCCTCCTAACGTTGGTGGGCGGTTCAGTGTTCTGACCCCAGTTGGGATATTGCCGGCAGCATTGTTGGGATTCGACGTAGAAGGTCTGATGAACGGCGCGCGCAGCGCAGCTGACCGCGCACGTAAGCCGTTCTTCGAGAATCCGGCGCTGGTCGCGGCTTTCATTCAATTTGTTCTCGAGCGCGAACGCGGCAAGCGAATTCTCGCGCTGTTCGCTTATTCGCAGTCGCTGTGGAAATTCGCATTTTGGTTCAAGCAGCTTTGGGCCGAAAGCCTCGGAAAGAAGATGGACCGGCGCGGCCGCGAGGTCTACTATGGCCAAACGCCGACGGCCGCGCTTGGTGTGACGGATCAGCACTCGCAGCTTCAGCTGTTCATTGAAGGTCCAAACGACAAGTCGTTTCTGTTTTGGGACGTGAAGGAATTCCGCAATTCCTTGCCGATCGATCATCCATTCACAACATTCGATTCGATGGGATATCTCGAGCACAAGACCATGGCCGATCTTTTCAGGGCCGAGAAACAGGCAACGGAAATTGCGCTCACCGAAGCCGGCCGGCCGAACGCCACAATTACAGTGGACCGCATCAATGCCGAAGCTTTGGGCGAGTTGATCATGTTCTCGCAATACTTCACCGCCTATGCCGGGGAGTTTTACGACATCGACGCCTTTGACCAACCCGGCGTCGAATATGGTAAAAAACTGACGTTCGCTATGATGGGCCGCCCGGGGTTTGCGGAATACAGCCGCAAAATTGACGAGATCCGGCACCGCGGTCGCGCAATTATTAGGTGAGCGGATGCGAACGCAAGCGCGATAGCGCGCAGCCATCAATAAAATGAAAGCTCCAAGTCGAATCTCTTTGTTGTTTTTTATCGGCATCTTTGTCGCCGGTTCAACCGCTCTGGGTTACTACTACTACTTCGTTTACGAGCCACCACTCAAAGCTGCGGCGCAGTTCATGGATGACATGGAGAAAGCGGACATCCAGGCGCTGAAAGCAGACGTTATCGTCAGCAGTGATATCGAAGAAGGAAAGCTCCGTGAACCGACCGAGCGCGAACTGAAAAATTTGTTCACGGACCGATTTCAGCGCGGCCGGATTCTGGACCAGCGGCGGCATGAGGGCAAGAGCCGGAACATCTACTATCTGGTGTATCGTGAACCGGATGGCCGCGTTTTTGCGCTGATTGCGACCGAGTTTAATGGTCATTTCCGCATCGTCGTTCCGGAAACACCGATGAGTCAGAGGCACCGCTACCTCTGGGAATACACATGGACGAACTAGGACTTCTGCTATACTGGCCGAGGCGTTTTGCCAATCAGGAGGCTTTTGATGTTTAGATTAGGTCCAGCGGAACTTGTAATTATTCTCCTCATCGTGTTTTTCTTATTCGGAGCAAAGCGGCTCCCCGAAATGGGAAAAGGCATCGGCGAAGGGATCAAGAATTTTAAGAAATCTTTCAAGAGTGACGATGAAAAAGAAAAGCACGCCTAACTTAGGCAAGCCCAGCCGATGTCCGGCGCTACAGGATCATTCGTTCGTCTCCGACCCTCCTTGTTACCCGCTGCCGATCCAAGTATTCGAGCAGCGGGATCGCATGTTTACGAGTCACACCCGTTAGATTCTTGAATTCGCTCACACCGAATTTCGGATTTTTCGATTTTAGTGCCTTAACAACCGCGATGAGCTTGTCAATGGCCGCGCGGTCGACGAGCATCTCCTCCGTGATCTTGACGAGTTCATTTTCCTTCAGCATCAGTTGAACGATTTTGCGCGCGGTGTTGCGATCGAGCTTGAGGCCGTTGATGATCTCATCCGCAGATGCAATCTGCAAACCCAGCGAGCGAAACCGTTCGGCCAGTTGCGCGCGCATCCGCTGTTCGTCTGCCTTCAAGGTCACCTTGCGGCCGAACTCGTGAATCACATCTTGCGCAACCGCAATTTTCTTATCCGCCACGAGCTCATCGAGCACAGCTTGGAAAACCAGATTCGATGCGTCACTGAACAGGCGCGCTTTCAATTCTTCGCGTCCCATCCCCTGAACGAGGGGATTCGTTTCATGAAATCGCTTCACGGCCGTTGCTGCGGCATCAGCGGCTTGCTTGAACACACTTGCTGAAACGACGATATATGGGTTTTCGCTCAGCCCGCGAATGCGGCCGGCTTTTATCAGAGCGCTCACGCGTTCGCGCGCCCGATCGATTGCGAGCCCGCGCCGCCCGGCAATCCGCGAAACTTCGATGGTCTGCAAACCAGCTTCATCGACGACGGTCATGATCCGATCATCGGTTCTTCCTTGCTTGAAAACCCGCAGTTTTTCGATAACAGTCTTATCCGTGCTACGGTGCTTTTCCGGCATTGCGTCCAGGATCTCGCCGCCGCCTATCGTGATCATCGGCGAGTACTGGCGGATGATGAAACGATCACCGGGAAGAGCAAGGGTGGGCTCTTCGAGACGGATCTGTACGAATGCGGAGCCACCCGGCTCAAGCCGATTCTCTCCCAGCAGAATGACATACCCCATCAGCTCCGCCGTCCCGACATGAAACCGGATGCGCTTCCTG
>QHXA01000197.1:3764-23413 GCA_003222755.1 Acidobacteriota bacterium | reverse complement strand
ATCTGCGATGTCGACGCCTTGCAAGTTGAGGGCGGTGCGCTGTCCGGCACTGGCTTCGGTTGCGGCATGACCGTGCACCTGAACCCCACGCACACGTGCCGTTTTTTGCGACGGGAAGATTTCGACTTCGTCCTCCTTCTGAACTCGGCCTGCAATCAACGTGCCGGTTACCACCGTTCCAAACCCTCTCATCGTGAAGCACCGGTCGATGGGCAGACGAAAAACATGCGTCGCATCTTTGTGTCCGATTTTTGCAACGCTTTCGCGCAGCGTGTGGATCAGTTGTGGAATGCCTGTTCCGGTATACGAACTGACCCGCAAAATCGGTGAGTGCTCCAGAAATGAACCTTTGAGGAACTCCCGGACTTCCATTTCGACGAGGTCCACCATTTCTGGCTCGACTTTGTCGATCTTCGTGAGAACCGTCAAGCCCTGTTTGATGTGGAGAAGCGAGCAGATGTCCAGATGCTCTCGCGTTTGCGGCATCACGGATTCGTCGGCTGCAATGACCAGCATCACCAGATCGATTCCGCCAACGCCGGCGAGCATGTTTTTGATGAACCGCTCATGACCGGGAACATCAATGAAGCCTACCGTTGTCGCAGAATCCAGCGGGAGGTGAGCGAATCCGAGGTCAATCGTGATGCCCCGCTCTTTTTCTTCTTTTAGGCGATCCGTGTCAATACCGGTGACCGCCTTCACGAGCGCGGTTTTGCCGTGATCGATGTGCCCGGCTGTCCCTACGATAACGTGCGGCATAGAAGTCGATATACCAGTGGCAGAGGCAGTCCCATAACGTTGAAGTAATTCCCTTCGATTTTCGGAATGTACACACCAGCATAACCTTGAATAGCGTAGGCCCCAGCCTTATCGAACACATTTTCACGGCGGAGGTAATCGAAGATTTGCTCGTCCGTGAGCGGCGAGAACCAAACCTGCGTCCGCTCGAGGCCTTCCAGCGTCTCTTGCTTCATCTGGTTCACAATGGTTACCGCCGTTAAAACCCAGTGACCCCGACCCGAAAGTTCTCTGAGCATTCTCGCAGCATCTTTTTCGTCCGCAGGCTTTCCCAAAATCTGGTTATTGATGGTCACGACCGTGTCTGCGGAAATAATCACTGATTGCGACACTCGCGAAGCCACTTCCATTCCCTTTTCGCGCGCCACACGTACGACGAATGTCTCGGGATTTTCTCCGGCCGCCGGAGTTTCATCAATGGAGGAAGGCACGACGGTGAATGGGTAACCCAGGATCGCAAGTAGCTCCTTGCGGCGCGGTGATTGCGAAGCCAAGACGAGATTCATAGGGTAGAGTTATTTACTTTTCGCCTTGCCGGGGCTTCATCGTGCGGGGATCATACGCCCAATGGAACTCGAGTTCGTATGCTAGCGAGCGCGCGAGTCCGTCCAGATCCGGAAACAATGTCGCTTGTGTGACATTCATCCGATACAACTCGCGCATTCCCTTTTCCCTCACCCTGTTGGCCGGGAGGATAAACTTGATCAACGTTTGTTTCGGATTCGGATAATCCTTCAAGATCTCTTCGATCGATTTATTCAGAATCGCGGGCACCAAAAATGTGCCCGATTGTGCGATCAGCCTGCGATTCATCGCATACGGCTCCCCGAGCCAGACAAAGTTCGCTGCCTCCGAGAGAAGGCGCTTTCGGAAATTCCCGGGCTTGGTGAGATCCACCTGCTTCATCCTTTCAATCTCGACCGGGTTGCAAGCCCAGATCACTCCTTCTGCCGTCGTGTTGTGTAGCGCGAAAAACGCAGCCACATAGGGCGACCAGCTGAAGTCGAGCAGCCGCGTGGGAGCGCCGTGATCCTGCATCAGGGCAAGCCATTCGAAATCGTCCTCTCGGTCCGGAACCACATCGAGGAAATGAATCGCCTTGCGCTTGAAGATGCGAAGAATGCGTTCCTCCTGCTCGGGCCACGCGCGCGGGTCCACACGAAAGGACATGAAGTATCGCGAAAGGGCGCTAAACAAGGGCGCGGAAGCGTCCCGTTGTCCCCGAAAAGCCCAGTTCTGATATGGGGAATCGCTGATCATGGAAAGGTATTCTTCCCACGACCCGATCCGAACGACCTCATACGGCGTGCTCTCGCTCTTATTGCCCAAAACCATAAGTATCCGCGTAATGATCTAGTGCGGCCGATCGCGAATCCCGACTGAATCCACTCTGTTTGATTCCGGGAAACTCGATGTGTAAATCCTGGAAAATCCCATGGCTGTTCCAAAAGACAGCGCCCGCCTCCAGCCGATCCGCGAGTTCCTGTGCCCGATCACGGCTGCGGGTCCAAACTGATGCGCGCAGACCGTACGGACTATTGTTGGCGCGCGCGACCGCATCTTCGTCGTCACTGAATGCCATGATGGGAACGACTGGACCGAATTGCTCGCACTGCACGATCTCGTGATCCTCGCCAGCGCCAAGAATGATCGCCGGCAGCATGAAAAAGCCTTGATGCCACCCGCCGGGATCGAGCTTTCTTCCCTTCGTCAGAACTGTTAAACCCGACTTTTTGCATTTATCCACCAGCCCTGCAACGAAGTCGAACTGTGCTTTGTTGTTCAGCGGGCCCATCGTTGTCTCGCGGGCGAGCCCGTCGCCGACAATGACCTGATCGAACGAATTCGAGAGTTTCTCGACGAGTTCATCGTAGCGGGATTCGTGCACGTAGATCCGCTTGATTGCGATACAGACCTGGCCGGCGGCGCGCAGTATGGCGTTGGTCAGTTTTGGGAGGGTTTCTTGATTCAAAATCGCATCCTGAAGAACCAGCGCCGGATCGTTGCCCCCCAATTCCATAAACAATTTCTTCACGGTCCGTGATGCCAACTCGATGATCCGGCGGCCCGTGTCGGTACTTCCGGTGAATGCGACGGCTCGGACGCGATCATCGCTGGCGAGCTTTTCGCCAACGGTTCCGCCGGAGCCAGTTACAACGTTGAGTACACCGGCTGGCAGAAACCGGTTGACCAGGCGCACACATTCGGTGAGCGTCAGCGGACAATGCGAGGCTGGCTTGACCACGACTGTGTTGCCCGTCGCAATCGCCGGAACTAACCGTTTGAAACTGAGGAGGACTGGCGAGTTCCAAGGTGAAATGACTGCGGTGACGCCGCGCGGGCGCCTGCGCGCGAACACCGGCTGGTGGGGGTCGAGGATGGCCGGTTTCGACCACTCCGGCAAATCCGAGGAGACAATGTCCATCAGCTCGATGGATCGACGAATGTCGACTTCCGCCTCACGCAGCGGCTTTCCGTTTTCGCGCACGAACAACGTTGCAAGTTCGGAGAGGGCACGGCGAAGATCACGCGCTGCTTCGCGCAGGCGCGATGCACGTTCTTCAGGTGTCGTGCGGGACCAGGTTTTGAATGCAGCGTGTGCTTGCTCCAGGATTTCGTCGACATCGGCGTCGGAGCACATCCGCACCTGCCCAATGATTTCGGTGAATCTTGCCGGATTGATGATGTCTTGAAACATGACGCATTGCCCACCCCGAAGGGGTGATGGGAAATTAGCCAGGGGTACGCAAACAACTTCCGCGGTGCTACGCACCTAATGCGGCTTGTACAAAGCGGCCCCGCCTTCCGGGCCCGCGAAGATCTTCTTCATTGGCCCGATCGCATTCGAATCCACAACGACCATGCATGGCTCGCGCGATTTCACTGCTCTCGAAAAAGCTCCTCGAAATTCCTCGGACGATCTCACGCGCTCAGCCTGGAACCCAAAGGCGCGAGCAATCGCTACGAAATCGGGACTCTGGAAATCCACACCGATTTTTCGTCCCTCAAAATGCGCGTTTTGAATGTTACGCAATACACCGTAACCCTGGTCGTCAAACAGGATGACGACGATGAGCGCGTTCTCTTGTCGCGCAGCAGCCAACTCGCCGATGTTCACCAGCAAGCCGCCGTCTCCGCAGAGCGCAACAACTGTCTTTGACGGCGCGCCGATTTGCGCGCCAATGGCCATGGGCAATGCTTGACCAATACCACCGGCTGAGGCGTGCAGCGTCGTGCGTGGATGCCGCCGAATGATGAGCCGGCTACCCCAAGTCGTCGCAGGGACCGTGACGTCTCGAACCAGAATCGCATCGTCCGGCATGAACTCCTGAAGCGCATCGAGAATCTCTTCCCACGGGCCCATCGTGTCGTGCACTTCCTGCCGCAGCGCACGCCGCAGCTCTGAGACTTCTTCGCGATATGTGAGTTTCGGATTAGGCCGCCGTGCTCGGATCAGTGCGATCAATTGCACGAGGATCGGCTTCGCATCTCCAATTATTCCGATGGAGTGCGGGAAATTGCGATTGATCGCTCTAGGGTCGGCATCGATGCCTATATGTTCGATGGGTGTCTTGAGAGTCCAGTTCGACGTCTCATTTCCACGGAATCGGACGCCGACGCTGATCAACAGATCTGAGTTTGCCACGAACTCTTTCAGAGCCGGGAAGGTTGCGAAGTGCCCAATGCAGCGCGAATCACTCTCGGGAACGATGCCGCGGCCAGACTGCGTGGTCACGACCGCCGCATCCAGTAATTCCATTAATGCCGTCACCTCGAGGGCAGAGTCGGAAAACATCGCGCCGCTGCCGGCCCAGATCACGGGTCGCTTCGCACTGATGATGCGCTCTACAACAGGATCGATCTCAGGCCCGATGACCGTTTGCGGCCGAGATGTGGTCGTGATGATCGAGGGTACCTTGATCAACTGCGCTTGGAAATCGATCGGCACTTCAACGCTAACTGGACCCGCCGGCGGTTCTATGGCCTCAGCAATGGCCCAGCGAAAAACAGCTGGCGCCTGCTCCGGGCGCCGCACACGGTGCGCTTCTTTGCTGATGCTTTTAAGCATGCCGAGCTGATCTTTTGAATCGTGAATGTAGCCGCGGCCTGTCTCGAGGAAATTCGATGCAACGTTCCCCGTAATGTGCAGGAGCGGCGCTCCGCCATTCCAGGATTCAATGATTGCACCGGCCGCATTGCCCGCGCCGGTTCCGGTGCTCGTTAGAGCGACGCCAAGTTTTCCCGACACTCTGGAATAGGCATCGGCCATGTTGACCGCAGCGCCTTCGTGTCTGGCCGTCACGATCCGGAAACCGCCATGCCGCTCCAGGGCATCATAAAAGGGAATGTTGTGAATGCTGATGATGCCGAAAACGGTGTCGGCGCCGATGCGCTCGAGTTCCGTCAGGAGTGTTTCGGCAACAGTGATTTTGTTGTTCATCCAAGGGGACGCGGGGGCGGCCCCCTCGTCCCCCGCCACTCCCGATAGAAACTCCCTCACGATCTTATTAAAGCGGTCCGGTTGCTCGATATAACAAAGGTGCCCGGCATCGGGGATGATCTTCAATTGCGTGGCCGGTGGTACCTCCTCCCACACAGGCGTTATGTCATCCTCGGCACCCCAGATCAATAGTGTCGGCACGCGAAGATTGCGGATCACGTCGCGCGTGTCGCTTTCCGCCAGGGCGACAGCTGCGAACTCATAGCCGGACCTACGCACCTCCGACATGATCGAAATGACCTCGGTAATCAAGGCCCTCGGCGCATTCGCGCTCAAGAGCTTCGGAGCACGTTCCGCCGCCAGCTCTGCTGGGGTCATCGTGCGAATCGCCCGGAGGCGGGTATCCAATGCTGACTGCGAGCCCGCGTAGCGCGTATCTGCGAGGATGAGCGCCCGCACGTGATCCGGATATGCTCGGTAGAACTCTTGTGCAATCACGCCGCCTGTGGAATGTCCCAACAGAAAAACGCGCGTCATGCCGAGCGACGCCAGCAGCGCGCGCAGGGAATCGGTGTAGAAGCGGATGGAAGGCTTGCTGGGCTGGGCCGGAGGATCGGACGATCGGCCGTATCCGGGTGCATCCCATGCAATCACTCTGAAATCCGACGATAATGCCGCAAGTTGCCGTCGCCATGAGCGCGAGTTCGATCCGATGCCGTGAAGCAGGACCAGAGGAAACCCTTCGCCCGCGGTTTCGTAGTGAATAATCGCCCGGTCTAGTGTGGCGTCCGGCATGCGGCCTTCTCCCGGAGGAATTTGCGGAGCTCCGTCACGCCGCGATCGGAGTTGGCCAGATGCTCGGCCATCCGCGATTGCGCGCCGCGCTGCGATTCCAGAATGATGCGGTCCTGCTCAATGACTTTGAAGTGCTGTTTTTCCCAGAACGTCCTGTATAGGAATCGCCAGTAGGCACGCTTCCAGCCTCTGAGATTCCGATACCTCAAGAAGTACACCAGGGTTTCGTTCTCGTCGATGGGCGTGGCAAAACAAAGAATCCGTAAGATTCCCTTCGGCCCAAAGGGCAGCGGGATATCGAGACGAACCCACAACGATTCGCGGCAGTAGAATTCTGACCAGTCGAAATTCACGCCACGTTGTCCTGCACGCTCAACCAGAAATCCATCGGCAGTGCGCGTCGTGCGCATGTCGTCTTCAAGCGCGCCGCGGGACAGCGTGAGAGACTGGCCATGTAGAAAAGGGCCATGCATCGGATCCGCAAGGTTTTCCAGAATCAATATCCAGTTCGCTTTCCATTCGTTCTCACAGATGAAACCGCTGTACGCCGGATCCTCCAATTCTTCAGGAATGACAAGCGGCGGCGTTGGCGCGTCCTCATCATCCGAGAAGTATGCCCACACGAGCCCGGCGCGTTCCTGTGTTTCAAAATGCCGGAGCCGCAGGCGTGGAGCCAACTTCGCTTGAGCAGTCTTGCTGGTGGGGATGGTGGTGCACTGTCCGGCCGTGTCATAACACCAGCCGTGATACGCGCAGCGCAGGATATCGTTCATCACTCGCCCGACGCTGAGCTTGGCGCCACGATGGAGGCAACGATCGTCATGCGCGCAAATCTTGCCGTGCGAATCCCGCCAAAGCACGATGTCCATGCCGAGCCTGTGGAGCCCAACCGGTTCCTGCTTCACACGTGCGGACCGGCAGACGGGATACCACAAATTGCGAAGCCCCAGCTTCAGTTCAGCCTCGAATTCGGTTTGCTTCTCGACTCGCATGGGTGTAAACGCGGTTAAACCCGCGCTTTGGCACCGCTCCGTGGTGCCGAAGCGTGTGTCTCTTCACTACTACGCTTCGAGATGTCCAAACTCAATGGAACACTAACCCACCATCCGCGACAATGACCTGTCCTGTAATAAAGGATGCATCATCGGATAGAAGGAAGGAAACCAGGCCAACGATATCTTCCGGCGCACCTTCTCGCCGGATCGCGCGATTCTGAAGATTCCATTCGCGTTTGGCCTGAGGCACACCAGCGGTCGCATCGTTATTCAATAATCCTGGCGCCACACAGTTGATGCGCACGCTGTCCGGCCCAAGCTCGCGTGCCATCGCGCGGGTAAAAGCCTCGATGGCGCCTTTGGAAGTCACGTAATGCAGCAGCTTTGCGCTGCCCCACATGGTTGTGTCGGAACTGATTGTGACAATGCTGCCCTGCTTTCGCTTCTGCATATGGGGCGCGACCGCCCGGCACGTCAGCCAGGTCCCTCGCACGTTCACGTGCATCATGCGATCCCACTGATCCACAGTGATCTCGTGATAGGAGGCGCCGCCCACGGAATTCGCCAGACCGGCATTCGCAACAAGTCCATCGATGTGTCCCCATCTCTCGAGAACGCGAACGGCCATAACGCTGGTTGATTCTTCAGACGCGATATCAGTCTCGATGAATAGTGCCTCTCCGCCGCGCCTGCGAAGTTCCTCAGTGGTGTTTATTCCTGCGGCTGTGTCCACCTCAGCGAGGACAACGCGCGCACCCTCCGAAGCGAGCCGTTCCGCATAAGCGCGGCCCAACCCCCGGCCTGCGCCGGTAATGATGATGACTTTGCCGTGATTAGATGTCATCGAGATCGTGCTTCAGTCAACGGACTGCCTTCGGGATACGACGGCAGTTCCGGCTTCTGCGCTCCGAGCATGGTAAGGAACGCCACGTCCTTATCACCATCGTTTCGCACACCACGCCAGATTCCGGCCGGAATCCAGATCAGATCGCGCGGACCAAGCTTTCGCTCGGTCCGGCGATGGCCATCGGACCAAATGCACGTCAGTTCTCCTTCAAGGACAAAAAATAATTCCTCGACATCGGAATGCAAGTGCAGCGGGCCTTCGTTCCCCGGCGGAATAACCATGGTACTGAGCGTAAAGTGTCCGGCCTTGATGATGTTCGGATCGTCATGCTTGCCGGTCCCGCCGCCACCCACGTACCGCATCTGTGCGCGCCGGTATTTCGGATCGACTGTTGCTTGAAAGTCCAGGACGTCCCAATCCAGCTGCCGATCTTTTAAACGCGCGACGTATTTGTCAATTTCATCGATGGTGGGAATGGGATCGCTCATACTTTGCTCCGTTTTACAGCCACCCTTTGTCCGGCTCTCCCAACATCGCCTGGCGTAATTCGGGTGAAGGCGGTGCTGAAATGCCCCACCGGTCCATCGATTCCGGACTGCGCGGCCAAACCTTGGGTTCGTACTTCGACTCGTCGGCAATATAGTCGATGTCGCTCGTGTATTCGGCAACATATCCAAACGGATCTTTGAAATAACAAAAGATGTTATTGCCCGGCCCATGGCGGCCCGGTCCCCAGGCCGGCTCAATACCATGTTTTCGCAAGTTCGCCATGCCGCGCATCACTTCATCAACTCCGGATACGAGATATGCGATGTGATTCACCGAAGCGTGTGGAGCGGCATTGAATGAGATGTTGTGGTGCTTCGATTCCGAGCGGAGAAAAACCATCTGTTGCCCGCTCCAGTCCGACACCCGAAATCCAAGCACGGTGGTATAAAAGTTCGTGATGCGCTCGAGATCCGGTGTGTTGTTGACAATGTGACATACCGAGCGCGGTTCAACATTCTTCGGGCGCCATCCATTCATGTGCGTGGAGACTCCGGAAGAAAGCTCGATACAGCGGCCGTCCGGATCAATGAGCCGCAGGCCAAAGCCGCCGCCCGGTTCCTGGAGAACATGTGGGTCTTCGACAATGCGGACGCCCGACTCCCGCAAAACCGAAGCTGCACGGCGCACCGCATTTTCATCAGCCATTGCATATGCGATGTGGTGCAGGCCACGGGTGTTGTTCTGGTGCAGGCTGAAGATAAACGGCTCCGGAGATGAACCGCGGAAATAAACTGCATCGGCTGTCTCGCTAACCTGGTCCAAGCCCCAGACCTCCGAGTAAAAGCGAGCATGCTGTTTGACCGTAGCCGTGAAAAGTCCGACGTGGCGGATTTGTCCGATTTCCAACGCCATACAATCGCTGTACCATATGGACGATTTAAACTGCAACTCCGTGGGAGGACCGGCCGGTGGCCTATCAAGGAGTAGTACCGACGGCGGGCCGGCCGGTGGGCCCGACGGTAAGAAAAGGAGAACCGGATGCACGGCACGACAAAATACATCACCCTCGAAGATGCTAAACGAGCGATGGCCGCGGCTGAAGCGGAAGCGCGAAAGAATAACTGGAATGTCGCAATCGCAATTGTGGATGCCGGCGCCAGTCTGATTTTCTTTCAGAAGTTGGACGACACACAGCTTGGCAGCGTGAATATCGCGATTGGAAAGGCCAAAACTGCCGTACATTTCAAGCGTCCCACGAAAGCTATTGAGGACATGGTTGTCAGCGGACGTCAGGTGTTCCTCGCGATTGAAGGAATCACCCCGCTTCAGGGCGGCCTGCCCGTCATGGCAGATGGCAAGTTGATCGGCGCGGTCGGTGTGAGCGGAGTGATGTCGTCCCAGGACGAACAGGTGGCGCAGGCGGCAGTCAATGTCTTGAGTACGTAGGCCGGTTTTAGCCGGCCGCCGCTGATCCATTTTGCGCACGCCGGAGGCGTGTCAGGAAATTAGCCGGGGGTTAAGCGAGCGGGAGCGAGCGGAACCCCCGGTTGTCCGAAACCAAAAAAAGCCGCACCCTGGCAGGGTGCGAGGAGTCCTCGACACCCTTTCAGGGTGCGGATTCCTGAATTGTCGACGTATTCCAGGGGTACGCAAAAAACGCGTACCCCTGGCTAATTTCCTGTCACCCCTCCGGGGTGTGTCGGCGGTCATAGACCGCCGCTGCGCCGGCTAAAACCGGCCCCCTACAGTTGCAGATCTTCGCCGAACTGAAGATGGAGCATTTGGCCGGGCTTGAGCGCGAGATCGGGGAGTTTGCCATTACCGGCATTGCTGCCAATGATGAAGCCGATAAGGGTTCCACCAATGATGCCGGACACGCGCGCGCTTGTACCGCCGATCACGCCGCCGGCAACGGCTCCGATTCCCATGTAGACGAGATATCGAAATTTGCGTTTCGGAGGCGAAGCGGAAAAGGAGGTCGTGATCCACGTCGATACACGACAGCCGTTGGGAAACTGAATCTCACGAAATACGAGACGAACGCGCCCTTCGCTTGTTTGCGTTGCCGGCTCGATTGTTTCGACGCGTCCATTCAGACGGCTTCCTTGCGGTACGATGATGTTGCCGGCCGCACGAACAGGCTCGGCCACGACGGCAACGATCGCTTCGCCGGCATTTGAAGTGGCTGTTTGTACGGGTGACTCGAGTCTGGCGTCCACCCGCGTACCCGTGGGGACCGAGGCAGGCTGGGCCGACCCACTCATCAGCAAAAACAAGAAAACTGAAAGTGCTTGCATGCGAAACGTGATGATACAGTAAGCGGTGCGGTTATGCGTTTACGAACTCTTTGCCTGTTTGCACTGGTCCTTCCCGTTTGCGCAGTCGAGGCTCGCGCGCAAGGCGAGGTAACGTTCAACAACCAGGTCGTCCGAATTTTCCAGCAGCATTGTCAGACCTGCCACCGGCCCGGCAATATTGCTCCATTCTCTCTGGTTACGTATCAGGACGCGCAAATCCATGCTCTTCAAATCCGGTCGGCCGTGATAACCGGAGAGATGCCGCCGTGGAAACCCGTCAATGCCCACGGCGTGTTTGAGGGCGAGCGCAGTCTGACGGAACCGGAGATCCAAACAATTTCCGCTTGGGTTGGCGCAGGCGCCCCGGAAGGCAATCCGAATGACTTGCCCGAACCCATCAGGTTTCCCGAAACGTGGAGCGCTGGAACCCCGGATATGGTCATCCAACCAGCGAGTTCATTCCCGCTGCTAGCAGGCGCGGATGACATCTATCGCTGTTTCCCCAACATCGGACTTGTATGTTCGCGGATATGAAGTGCTGCCGGGCAATCGCGCGATCGTCCATCATGTTTTGATTTTCACCGATGAGGGCGGCCAATCGGCGGCACTCGATGATGCAGATCCAGGCCCTGGTTATACGTGCTTTGGCGGCGCAGGATTCATCAGCGGTCTTGGCGGAGTTGGTGGTTGGGCGCCGGGCGCTGATCCGCAGGTCTTTCCGCTGGGAACAGGCGTCCGCATTCCGGCTGGCGCGCGCATTGTGATGCAAGTGCACTACAGCACGTCGGAGGCGTCCAAGATTTCATCCGGACCGTTCGAACCGGATCTGACGCGGATCGGGCTTTATCTCTCGCCGACGCCGTTGCAGGCGATCTCATTTCTTCCAGTAGTGAATCCCTTCTTTGCGATTCCTCCCGGCAATCCGCATTATCAAGTCAAAGCGTTCTTGCCGATCACGAGCACCGTCGAACTCGTGGGCATCGCTCCTCACATGCACTTGCTCGGCCGGGAAATCAGCGTCGACGCGCACTTTCCGGATGGCTCCGTGCGGCAACTCATCCGCATTGATGATTGGGACTTTCACTGGCAGGCAAACTATCTCTTTCGCGAGCCCGTCATACTCCCGCGCGGGACGCTGGTCGAATTGACTGCGTTTTACGATAACTCGGAAGATAACCCGAAGAATCCCTCGAGTCCTCCGGTCATCGTAACTTGGGGTGAGCGGACAACGGACGAAATGTGCCTGACGTTTCTCAGTGTGAAGACTCCTGGCACGCCGAGCATGAACACGATACCGTTCTCGTTGACCGACAGTGGAACGGAGTCGGTGATTACGTTGGGCGGGAAGTCTAGCGCGATCCAAGTTGGTTATGCGCGCACCACGGATGCGTCCGGCGCCGCGCCGTCCGGGCTGGCGATCTTTGGGTACCGGCAAAATGGCGTCCTGATTTCCGAAACGGGCGTACCCGCCTCGCCGCTGCTCACACGCGGCCGCATCTACGGCGAAACGACTGAGTCGATCAGAAGCGGTCTGGCTATGGCGAACCCCAATTCGGAGCCGGCTGTTCTGTCCTTCACATTCACAGATGAGAGCGGACGCGACGTGGGCTCCAACACAGCGACGATTCCCGCACAGGGACAGATTGCCGCTTTCTTGGATGAAGGTCCTTTTTTCGGACCGTCCAGGTTTTCGGGCGCACTCACATTCACTTCATCCAAGCCAGTGGCAGTCATCGCACTCCGAGGACTTTTAAACGAGCGCTCCGATTTTCTTATGACCACGTTGCCAGTGGTTGATCTTAACTCTCTATCCGGCTCCAATACCTCCGTGTTTCCGCACTTCGCGGACGGCGGAGGCTGGACGACAACAATCATGTTGGTGAACCCAACCGATAGCCCGATTTCGGGCACGTTGCAGTTTGCGGATCCATCCGGCAGGCCCTCCTCGGTAGTCAATTATTCGATACCCGGCCGCAGCGCGCGACAGTTTGCAACCAGTGGATCAGGCGATGCAGTTCGCGTCGGAGCAGTGTCGATTGTACCGTCGTCAAACAACGCCGCGCCGGCGGGTTCACTCGTTTTCTCATACAAACAGTCTGGGATCCGGATTACCGAGGCGGGCGTTCCGGCTGTCCCGGCCGGAACGGCATTTCGTGTATATGTTGAATCGTCGGAAGCCGTCCAATCCGGCATTGCGATTACGAACACGTCATCGAGCAATGCGACCGTCCGTCTCGAGTTGATCAACTTGAGTGGTGCTTCGGTTGCCGCAACGACAGTTCCGCTTGCAGCGAATGTGCAAATATCGAAGTTCCTGAGCGAACTTCCAGGATTTAAAACTTTCAGCGTTCCGATTCAGGGTCTTTTGCGGATCACGAGCACAGCGCCCGTTGCGGTAGTTGGTCTCCGCAGCCGCACGAATGAACGCGGAGATTTTCTGATCACGACTACACCGCCTGTGCCCGAGAGCGGTTCAGCCGCGGCTGAGTTGTTCTTTCCGGAGTTCGCAGATGCGGGCGGTTACACCACGCAGTTCATCCTGTTCAGCACCGGCTCGCGCGGTTCGATCAAGGGTACGCTCCGTTTCTTTTCACAATCCGGAGAGCCATTGGAGTTGAAGCTGAGGTAACTGTAGGGGCGGTCCGCGAAGCGCAAGCGCGATAGCGCGCAGCCTCAAGAATAGACGCCCCTACAGCTTTCCCAAATCCTCAACAATTTCTGCGATTGCTTTTCTGAGGTCACGGGCAGTGATGAGGTTAAAGATGCGGGGACGAAGCGGCTTCATGAATCCTTCGAGTTGGTCGAATACATCATTCACGTTGAGACGAAAGCGAAGGTAATACACGCGGCAGTTGCAGTCACCCTCGATCTGGATCGGACGGAGGTCCGAACCGCTTTCAAACAGCCTGGAGCTCGTAACAACAATGAAGACGCGCATAGCATTGTCTGCCGGAGACTCACTGGTCAGACGCTGGTTCAGAAATTCTCGGAAGAACGCGCCGTTATTCTTCGAGCCCTGGAGAGCCTCTGCCGTGATATTGGGACTCTGGGCTTTCTTCATCGCATCCATCAGCGAGTCCCACTTGACGCCCTGAATATCACCTTGCTCGAACATCACTCGCCGGCGCACGAGATCGAGTCCGGTGATCGAGAGCGAACCTTGCATCAGGTCCATCTGAGACAGCGCGGTTAACGCTCCCACAGTACTGTCATTGTGCGCTCGCACAATGCGAGTGCGGCCCGTCCACTGCTCGGGCGGACTCAACATCGAGATCAACTCCACTCGGAGCGGGTGTTTGTTGTGCACAGGCAGGTAAAGCTGACTCTTGACGAATCCAACGCCGGGTCCATCGGATTCATCAGCCTGCGGGAACTCCACCAGAGGCATCCGCCGATAGAGATCGGGCAGGGGATCGGCGTGCAGTTCAGGAACGCGCATGCGGCGCTTGGCGACATTGTGCTTGCCGGTTTTCCGATCGTACAAGATAGACCACAAGGTGTAATCGCCCGGCTGTACGACGACGCGCATCAGGAACTCGGCCTGCACGTTAGCTGGTAATTGTTCGTCGGCAGTGTGGCGGACAATGCGTGGTTCGTTCAACCATTCTCCGGCGGGCGTGCTGACACGGCTGATCAGAAACAATTCGTGACTTTTGCCTGAGCGGTTGAGGTCCTTCGCGGAAATACGAGCTGTGTACGAGACTTCAAGACGCTGGTCAATCCGCAGATATGGCTCGCGGACGCTGAAACTCCAAGGAATATCTGAGCGCTCCCCGGCATTCAACCAATCGGAAATGGCGATGGAATGTAGGTCGAGCGGCGCAGGGTCCTCGGCGTAGACAAGGCTCGTCAGGCCAAAAAAAATCACGGCTGCAAATGTGATCCACTTCCTCACAGTGCGAATTCCGACTGCAGGGCGGTCATTTGTTGAGGCTGCGCGCTATCGCGCTTGCGCTACGCGTCTTGAGGCTGCGCGCTATCGCGCTTGCGCTACGCGGACCGCCACTACAGACGCAGGCCCTCAATTCGACGAGGCCGGAGCCACCGCGGCCTTCAGGAAATCCGCGTATGTACCCACGCCCCCGTGGCCGCCCACCATTGTGTCCACTTTCAGATTCAGCTTCTTGATCGACTGCGCCAGGTGCACTGCGGCCGGCCCCCCCGGCATCGTGGACGGCGGAGTATAGAGATCAGGTTGAAATAAAGCGCGAGCGCTTGAAGCATATCCGAGAACCATCGGATCGACATGTGGCGACCCGGTGATCGGATACAGCCCGAAACTTTGTCCGCCTTCGCTGATGATCTTGTTGCCTTCGTACACCTCAAGAGTTCCGACCGTCTGTGCCGATTGCCCATTGCGCCGTCTGTCCAATTCGTCCTGCGGATGCGTGTGACGGGCTTCGAGGAGCGGACGAAGGATGGGCTCGTGACCTTTCTCTACAAGTATCGTAGCTCCCATCGCCGCTGCGGCGCGCAGGCCCCCGATATGATCGTAATGGTGATGTGAAACCGCAACGTACTTCACCGGTTTTGCGGGGAACTGCTCCTGAATCGCGCGCCAGAGCATCTTCGTCTGAGTTTCAGTGTACGGAGCGTCCATCAACGCGAGCCACTGAGGAAATTCCACGATCATCGTATGATGCGAGTATCCCTGTGCGTGATACACGCCATTCCCCACTTTTGTGATTTTCATTGGCGAATACTCGTCGGCTGCCGCGGCCTTCTCGGCTTCCGCAGCCGCGGATTCGGGAATCGCGAACACTTGCTCAACTGCCGGATCGTTTACGGCTACCGAACTGAATTGCACGTCCGAGTAATCCTTTCCAGCCTTCCGAACCGTGATGTGATGTGGAAGCGTAATGCCGTCGACAGCCTTGTAATCGCTCACGATGTATTGGGCGGGCACGTCACCTAGAATTGTCTCGGTATCTACGACTTCGTAGGCGGCCAACGTCTTCGACTGGGGATCGAAATACAAGCCCAGATCTTGACCGTCCTTTGTTTTGCCGGTAGCGAATTTGTACATCTTGCCGTTCAGTTCTTTGTCCTGCGCGGGCTGAGAATCGGCGGCCGATTCTGCCGCAGAAAGTGCAATGGTGACCGCGTTGCGCCGCAGCAGAAAATCCGGTGAGTTCTGTGTGCCCCAGCTAAAGAGTCCACCCGGCGAAGTCGCGATGATAGGGCGCGTGCCGACGATTTCAATGCCGACCGGTTTGTCTCCGCGCTTGGTCAATATCTCGTGACGATGCTGCATAAAGCCGCCGTTCTGCAGATCATAATCGAGTGACGCACGTCCGTTTGCCAGGTCAACAATGTCGACCACGTTCTTCAACTGGCCGGGATTTTCTTCATCTGTCGCCTTCACCATCTGGCCCATTCTCAAACGCGTGCCGGTTCCGCCTTTCATGCTAAGTGTCTTGATGCTCTGAAGTTTCTCCGTTCCGCCCATCGCCCTAACGGCATCCTGCGCGAGGCTGCGCGCAGTGGGTGCGGACGAGCATGCGTTTAACGCCAGGACGGCGAGCGTAATAAATGTGAATCGATTCCGGAATGACATCGGTCTCCTCCTCTTCATTGCTGATGTGTGGGAGAGATTATCAAAGAATGCAGGAGAGCTGTAGGGGCGGTCTATGACCGCCCACGACATCTCAATCGCGAAATCCTGGGCGGTCATTTCTTGAGGCTGCGCGCTATCGCGCTTGCGCTACGCGTCTTGAGGCTGCGCGCTATCGCGCTTGCGCTACGCGGACCGGCCCTACAGAAGAACGATCATTTCCCGTTCGACGGATTCAGCGAGCCAACATAAGCGGCAACGGCGATCATGTCGTCATCGGTCATCTGCGAAACAGGCTTCTTCATGAGCGGCGCATCGCCGCCATTTCGAGTGCCGTCTTTGAACTGATGGAGCTGGCGCACAATGTAAATGGGATGCAGTCCGGCGATTCTCGGAACGTTCCCTAAACCTTGAAGTGAATCACCGTGGCAAATCGCGCACGCAACGGACTTGCCTGCGCCGCCAGTCTTTACGAAAGCCTCGCCTTTCTTCATGCTGCCCGGCGGCACGTAGGCGATGAAGCCAGAATGCGGATCGCGCTTGGTGACTCTGGATTGGTCCTGTGGCAGCGTGATAATTCGATTACCCAGTGATTCCATTCCGCCGCCTGGCTGCGCAAAACGCATGCGGCCTGCGCCGACGAAGCTTTTCGGCACCATCGTGGCTTCGACGACTTTCGTCCATGCATACGGCTTCAATTTTGCAAACCATTCGCCCGCCTGCCGGACTTCTTCATCCGATAGAGCTGCGGCAATTGTGTTCATGCGGTTGGGTTCTTTTCTCGCTCCGCTTTTGAAGTCCACCATCTGACGCCGGATGTATTCGCCAGTCAGGCCTGCCATGTCTGCGGACTCCGGATGACCGACTCCCGACATGAGATGGCAAGCCCCGCACGCCAGAGCGTCGCCGTGTCCATGCTGCANNAGTCCGGCGGATTCGATAAATCTTCGATCTGCGCCTGAGTGTAACTCTTGGTGCTGCCCGGTGTCGTCTTCGGCCCAGCTTCCTCTGGTGGAAGATCTCCGTTCTTGACCGGGAACGCCCATGACAAATCGTTTCCCGATCGCTGTTGAGATTGAACGGCAATTGAAATCGCAAAGATGAATAGCGCCACGCACACGGTCTTTTTCATAGTGCCTCCCGCAGTGGCGACAGTGTACACACGGTGGGAGCTGAATCTCAAATTTTCAAATCGAATGCCGTGCCTCCTCCCGGGTAATGGCTGTCGCGCGCACCCGCATGGGAATGCGGATATGTCCATAGGTGATACTGCGCTGGATCACTTCGATCGCGCAGGCATTATCGATCCAATCGCACATTTCATAATGATCCAGCGTTCCATCCGCAACTGCGGGTGAGAAGTAGTAAAAGCCGGCGTGAAGGAACGGCAGATCCATTACGAAGTCGACGGAGAGCCGCTCCCCTGAGTGGGCAGCGGGCAAGCGCTCTCCCTCAAACATGACGTTCGTTCCAGTGACATCCTCGCCCAGCCGGTTGCGGAGCATGAATCCGACATTTGGATGTTCGACATGCTCTTGAAATTCCACTGAAATGCGAACGCAAACGCGATCGCCTTGTGCCACGGCCGGCGCAGGCTCACCCCCTTTGCCATAGATGCCGATCCCACGGACGCGCGCCTTGCCGTTGCCATATCGGTGATCCACGTTTGGAACATGCTCGAGGAATTTTGGAATTCTCGCCAGCGCTTCATCGCTCATCTCCAGGTCCGGCGAGCCAAGGAGCGGTTTCCCAACCGCCTCTTCTTCCATAATTTCTTTTCTACCGCGAGTCACCATCGCAGCGAGATATTTCGAGACGACCTCGTCTGTTTTTCCCTCCAGGCGAACTCTGCCGTGTTCCATCCAAATGGTTCGATCGGCTAGGCTCCGCACCGCTTCCAGGTCATGCGACACGAATAGAATCGTCACTCCCTGCTGCTTGAGCTGCTGAATGCGGCGAATACAACGCTGCTGAAAGAAAATGTCACCGACCGAGAGCGCCTCATCCACGATGAGAATGTCGGGATCCATGTGGATCGCCACGGCAAAGGCCAAACGGACGAACATTCCGCTCGAGTACGTCTTGACAGGACGGTCCACGAACTCGCCGATCTCCGCAAATTTCTCAATGGATGGAATCCGCTCACGCGTTTGGGCATCGGTGAAACCGAGGATTGATGCATAAAGGTAAATGTTCTCGCGGCCTGTGAACTGCGGGTTGAAGCCCGCGCCTAATTCAAGCAGCGCCGAAACACGGCCGCCAACTTCGACGTTGCCCGATGTCGGCCGGATCACTCCGGCGATCATTCGCAGCAGTGTGCTTTTACCGGAGCCATTCTCGCCGACGATGCCCAGACAGCAGCCGCGCTCGATCGACAAATCCACGTCCTTCACCGCCCAGAATGGTTCGTGATAGCGCCGCCTGCCAAGGCTGAGCAACTCCTTCAGATGATCGGATGGATGCCGGTAGATTCTGAAACATTTTGAAATCGTCGCGGCGCGAACGATCGGCATGCGCACATCATACACGCGGGCGGCTGAAAATGGCGTACTGCCCGCCGAAGGGCAAAGCGCGAAGGGTGTCTTCGAGTTTTCGAGTGAATCGATGCAAGCGCTCCGGAAAAAGAAAGAAAAATTGAGTCTCAACAACTTTCCACCCGGCATCGGAAACAAGCCGGCCGGTTTCGTCCGCCTTCAGCAGTTGCGCGCCGGCACTGCGTCTGGTCACCGGATTTAGTGGATTGTGCTCGATGATGCAGAAAACCCCGCCGGGTCTCAGCACGCGCAGCGCTTCTCTGGCAATCACAGGCCGGACCTCAGGCGGCACTTGATGGTACACGCAGACGGTCGTGACGAAATCGAACGCATCGTCATCAAATGGAACGCTGCCCATCGACAATTGCTGCCGGACGTTAAGGTCCTTGCAGAATTTCAACCTCTCGTTTGAAGGATCACATCCGGCAGCCGATTTGAAATACTGACGGCCCACGCTCAAGAGATCGCCCCGACCGCAAGCAATATCCAGCCAGTCCAGCTTTTCTGTGCCCATGCCGGCTCGTTGAAAGAATCCGCGGATTATCTCGGTTTTTCGCTCGAAGGAGAATCGGCTATCGGAAGCAGCGGGTTTGGAGAGCATACCCGTAAGTTCACAACGTACGGCTTGCTTTTCGGCCTCGAATGGCCAAAATCGGGACGGCGCTGACAATTCTAGCAGCAGTGATGTTGCTCGTTCTCGCGACGACCCACAGTAACGACAGAGGTCCTAACACAGCCGCGATCCAGCAAATTCTAAAGATCACCCGGTCGGATCCGCTCAACTGCATGTTCCAGTAGTACAGCAAAAACGACTGTGGGTCCGCATAATCGCGCAGGTTTACGGTCTTCCAGGGCTTTGCATCCGGCGGCGCCGTCCATGCCCACACGTGCGCGGGAGT